>SCTI01000001.1 GCA_004297735.1 Patescibacteria group bacterium | reverse complement strand
TCAAAAGTCGGGTACCGTTCAAAAAATGGTGGCATCGTCACAGGTTAGCTACGCCAAATAATCTCAGTTAAGGTTGATCGTTTTGATAGAGCTTACTACCAGCCAGCGTTTTCAGATTTTACAGTATGTCCTATTAGCACTGGCGGTGCTGGTTGGTGTGCGCTTAGCGTACTTACAAATCTTTCGCCATGATCATTACACCGCACTAGCAACCAGCGAGCATCAGCGCAAATATGAGGTCCCAGCGCCGCGTGGGCAGATCTATCTGCGCGATGGCGAAACCAAGGTTCCACTCGCTCTTAACCAAGATCTTAAACTGCTGTATGCCGACCCCAGCTTAATTAAAGACAAGTCGGGTACCGCCAACAAACTGGCCGCGGTAACCGGCGACAATCCCCAGGATTACCTTAAAGCTCTGCAGCAGGGCAAGGAGTATGCAGTCCTTAAAACTCGAGTTACCGAAGAGCTTGCCGCTAAGATTAAGCAACAAAAGTTGCTAGGCATTGGCTTAGTCAGCCAAAGCTACCGCACCTATCCCGAAGGCACCTTAGCTAGCCAACTGCTTGGTTTTGTTAATGGCGAGGGCAAGGGTCAGTACGGCATCGAGGGTTATTTAGACGCTGAGCTGCGCGGTAAACCCGGGCTGCTAAACGCTAAAACCGACACCGCCGGCGTCCCAATCGCGACCAGCGACAACTTGAGTCGGGCTCCTGAAAATGGCACCAACATTACCTTAACCGTGGACCGCAGTATTCAGGCTCAAGCCGAACGCTATATTCAAGACGGGGTTGAGGCGGTGCGAGCCGATTCTGGAAGTGTAATCGTGATGGACCCTAAAACCGGTGCAATTAAAGCGATGGCTAACTTTCCGACCTATGACCCTAACGAGTACACCAAAACCAGCGATTACCAGCGTTTTCAGAACCAGGTCGTCACCAACGCTTTTGAGCCAGGTTCCGGCTTTAAGACCTTTACCATGGCGGCGGGCCTGGACAGCGGCAAGGTGACCCCGGAGACTACCTACAGCGACCCTGGCTGCGTCAAGATGGATAAGTACGAAATATGTAATGCAGACGGTCATAAGGGTGGCCCAAACACCAATATGACGGTGGTGCTACGCGATTCGCTTAATACCGGGGTAATCTTTGTGCTGCAAAGTCTGGGTGGTAACGCGGCAGCCATGACCCCGGCAGCTAAGCAGTTGTTTCATAGCTACATTACCGACCGGTTTCAGTTTGGTAAACGCACCGGGGTAGAGCAGGCCGGTGAGGCCAAGGGCGTCATCAACCCGCCTAGCAGCAACGATGTTAACTACGCCAACATGAGCTTTGGTCAGGGTGAATCAATCACCATGGTTCAAATGGCCGCCGCCATGAGCGCAATTGCTAATCGAGGTACTTACTACCAACCTTACTTGGTGGCAGAGCGACAACGCCCCGACGGCTCAACCGAAAAAACCAAACCCAAGGTAGTTAAGAAAGATGTTATCTCTGATCCGGCGGCCGAAAACCTCACCAAGATGCTCGAAGTGGTGGTTGAGCACGGTTCGGGTTATTTAGCTAAAACTCCAGGCTATCGAATCGCCGGTAAGACCGGTACGGCCCAGGTTCCAAACCCAAAGGGGGCGGGGTACCTCCCAGATGTTAACATTGGTACCTTTACTGGCTTTGCCCCCGCCGAAGACCCTCAGTTTGTGGTCATGGTCAGGATCAACCACCCCCGGGTGCCGGGGTTTGCCGAAAAGACAACCGTACCGGTGTTTAGTAACCTAACGCGCTGGCTGCTGCAGTACTATAAAGTGCCGCCATCAAGTTAGGGCATAACCGTGATTGTAATCTGTAAATATGATAAAGTAGGAAGCACATGTCACTCGATTTTCTGAACCATGCCGAAGTAATTTCGATCACCCGTATCGCCACCGTGGCGTTAGCCGGTTTTGTGGTCTCAATGCTGTTAACTCCCATCTATACCCGGGTGGCTTATAAGTACAAGTGGTGGAAGCAGGTCCGCGACACCACCACTACTGGCGAAAAAGCCCCAATATTTTACAAACTGCACGCCGCCAAGCATAAACGTCACATTCCAACCATGGGTGGGCTGGTAATTATAGCTGCAATCGCCCTGGTAACGGTGGTGTTCAACCTGGACCGTAACCAAACCTATCTGCCTCTTGCTGTCTTAGTAGCAGCTGGTGCGGTTGGCCTCCTTGATGACTGGATCAATATTCGCGGTAGTGGCACCGGGGTGGCCGGTTTGCGCAGCAAGATTAAGTTTAGCTTAATCTTAGCGGTTGCGATCATGGCGGCGCTCTACTTTTACTATGTTTTGGGCTATAACTTGATTCACGTTCCAGGAGTAGGTGACTTTGATATCGCCTGGTTGTACGTGCCTTTACTGGCCTTTGTGATTGTGGCCACCGCCAACGCGGTCAACATTACCGATGGTCTCGATGGCTTGTCGGGAGGGTTGCTGTCGACCGCTTTTGGTGCCTACGCCATCATCGCTTACTTCCAGGGCAGTTACGGAATCGCTGGGTTTTGCGCCACGGTTGTAGGGGTAATGTTGACCTACACTTGGTTTAATATTTTCCCGGCCCGCTTTTTTATGGGAGACTCGGGTTCGTTTGCACTGGGTACGACGCTCGGAGTTGTGGCAGCTCTCACCAACGCGATTTTTATTCTACCGATTATTGGTGGCGTGTTTGTGATTGAGGGCGGCTCTAGCGCTATTCAAATTTTGTCTAAAAAAATTCGCAAAAAGAAAATCTTTTTATCGGCTCCAATCCACCATCACTTTGAGGCGATCGGCTGGCCTGAGACCAAGGTAACCATGCGTTTTTGGGTGATTGGCCAGATTTTAGCAGCGGTCGGGCTAATCCTTGGCTTACTCGGGAACAAGACGCTATGAACCAAGTGCGTGGCCATCGCGGTGACTACGTCTTAGCAATTTCGGCCCTGGTGTTGGCGGCTTTTGGGTTAATTTTGATGTACAACATTAACCCGGCATTAAGTCAGAAGCTGCTAGGGAGAGTTGATAGTGGCTACTACTTTCGTAACCAGCTGATTAATATTGGGGTGGGCCTGGTGGCGCTGTTTGTGGCCATGCACTTTTACTACCAGCGTTGGCGTCAGGTAGCTATTCCGTTGCTGATTGTGGCCATTATTGCAACCTTAATGCTGTTGATACCTAGTTTTAATACCGCTAAAAACGGCGCCACCAGATGGCTTGATCTTGGACCATTTTCGTTTCAGCCGGCGGAACTGCTCAAAATCTCGATGGTTATATACCTGGCGGCTTGGTTTGAGCGCCGCCAGGAGGAGCTCAAGAGCTTTTGGGATGGCGTTTTCCCGTTTATGGTCATGATTGGCTTGGCCAGCTTGGCGATTATGGTGCTGCAGCGTGACATGGGTACGATGATGGTGCTGGCCTTCGCCTCGCTCGGTATGTTTTACGTGGCGGGGATTACTTTACGTCACCTGGCTTTTTTGCTCGCAACCGGCATCACTATCGGCTGGCTGGCCATCGTGTCGTTCCCGCATCGCATGGAGCGCTTTTTGACCTTTTTAAATCCGGCCAAAGACGCCGATGGGGCGGGCTACCACATTAGCCAGGCCTTAATTGCGATTGGAAGCGGTGGCATCTTTGGTCTGGGCCTTGGCAAAAGCGTGCAGGTATACGGTTATCTACCCGAGGCCTCAAACGACTCAATTTTTGCGATTATTGGTGAGCAGTTTGGCTTAATTGGCGGCTTGGTTATTGGGGCGGTGTTCGGCCTGTTAATATACCGCGGGCTTCAGATTGCTCGCTACGCCCCTGATACTTTTAGCCGCCTGGTTGCGACCGGCATCACCTTGTTAATTTTCTTTCAAACCCTTATTAACATCGCCGCCATGCTGTCGCTGGTGCCGTTAACCGGTATTCCATTGCCGTTTATCAGCTACGGCGGGTCAAGCTTGGTGATGATGATGGTAGCGGTTGGAATTCTGTTTAATATTTCTAAGTATACGGTTTATGAAGGAGCAGCCAATGCGGATCGTAGTAGCCGGCGGGGGGACAGCCGGTCATATATCGCCGGTCTTAGCGGTCGTCGACGCCCTCGTCCAGCACGATAGCCAAGTCGATATCCTGTATGTCGGCCAGCGCCACGGTATTGAGGGGCGCATGGCGCGCCAGGCTGGCTTGCGGTTTGCGGGTATTTCAGCCGGTAAGTATCGCCGCAACCCAGGCAGGAGCCTGGCTCAGAACCTGGCCGACCTCCCAGCCACCGCGCTAAATGTTCGTGATGTTGGCTTAACGACCGCTGGTGTCGCGCAGAGTCTGCGCATTCTACGTCGATTCCGTCCAGATGTGGTGTTTGCAAAAGGTGGTTTTGTGGCGCTGCCGGTAGCGGTGGCGGCTAAAATTCTTAGAATTCCGGTGGTTGCCCATGAATCCGATGTCAGTCCTGGTATCGGCAGTAAAATGGTGAGCAAGTGGGCTAAGGTGATGGCGGTGGGCTTCCCGGTTGAGTTATACGGCGACCAGCTGGGGGACCGGCTGCTTTTTACCGGTAACCCAGTCCGCCAAGAGATACTGAGCGGAGACTCTCAAAAGGGCTTGGAGTTGGCTTTTGGTAAGGCCAAGGCCAAAGCCGATCCAGTGTTGCTAGTCGTAGGGGGCAGCCAGGGTGCGCTGCTGATTAACCGAGCTATCCTAGAAGGCCTCAGCGAGCTGACTCAGCGCTACCGCGTTATTCACGTCACCGGTCAACACCACCAGGCAGAGGCCGAGTCTCGCGCGCGAGAGCTTAAGATCCCGACCGGGCGCTACCATGCTTTTGGCTTTGTCGATGCACCAACCCTAGCCAACCTGTACGCCGCTAGCGATCTGGTAATTAGTCGCGCCGGCGCCAACACCATTGCTGAGTTGGCGGCCTTGCGTAAGCCGGTACTACTCATTCCTAACAGTCAAATGGCCGCCCACCAAGTGGTAAATGCCAAACGGTTAGACCGGGCAGGCGCGGTTGAACTGCTCAGCGAGGAGGGCTTGTCCGGCGATAAGCTGCTCAAGACGGTGGCGGCTCTTTTTGATAAGCCTAAACACTTGCAGGATTTAGCGGATAAGCTGGCCACCTTTAATACTCCTGACGCCGCCGAACGTATTGCGCGCGCCCTAAGCGAGGTAGCCGGTTAATGCGCCCCAGTCGACACGTTCGCCGGGCCGGCACGCGGCCGCGTTACACCCGTTCTTCTAGCTACGGGCGAGTTCCGGTTCGACCTAATCGCCGCTCAAATAGCCAACCTGGTATCGGTCTGCCAAGCTTGTCTTTACCGACTCTGCGCCTACCGGTTATTAGGATTGGCTGGCTGGTGTGGCTATTGGTTGGCTTGGTAGCTATAGGGCTACTGGTCGTGGTGGCAAATCTAACCAAGGTCGAATCGATTAAGGTTGAGGGTACCAAGAACTTGAATACGCTGCACGTTCAGCAGCTAACCGAAGAGGGGATAAAGCAACAGTGGTTCGGCCGTAACATACTTTTGGTGCAAACCGGTGGCCTAGCCAGCTATCTTCAGGACAAAGAGCCGGCTATAAAAAGCGCCACGGTTCACCGAGTCAATAATCACACCCTTAATGTTTCGATAACCGAGAGGCAGCCGACCCTAAACTGGCGCTCTGGTAACAGTCTTTATTTGCTTGATAGCGATGGCACCGTAATTGGCCCCAGCCAGGGTGCATATGAGTCGCTACCGACGATCACCGATGGGTCTAGCTTGCCGGTAGAGGAGGGGAAGCGGGTGGTTCCAGCCAGCTTTGTAGGTTTTGCCGCCCAGTTGGCGGCTCAACTACCCGCTAGTGGGGTAGGGGTGGTCGCCATGACCGTTCCCGAAACTACTAGTGAGCTAATGGTTAAAACCGACAAGGGCTACACCATCAAGTTTGATACCACTCGTCCAGTTGCCGGGGAGATTACCGATTTGCAGGTGGTACTTAAGGAGCTGGAGCGCTCCAAGAAGGTCCCCAAAGAGTATATCGACCTGCGTATTAAGAACAAGGCTTACTACAAGTAGAGTAGTCTGGCTCTTCTCTTCTCGCCCTCTCCTCTGTTCGGTTTTTGTATGGTTGAGCATATTAGCTTAAAGCGCCGGCAGATAAAGAAATTTTTTAAGCGTACAAACGCCATAAAATAGGGAGTAGAGAAGAGTAGGGCGATAAAATCAAAAAAGATAATGTCAAACAGTATTAGAACTATGGTAGACACAGCATAAGCGGGTTTATAGCGGGTGTTGTAAATAATGTTAAGGCCTATAACAGGTGTAAGGCTTGGTTTAATACTAATTTTACTTTATTTGCCAGCACTTTTAATACAAACACTCCCTACCTCCGGAGGAAGTTGGCCACGCCACGTTGTGCAATATTAAACTCAATTTGCCATAACCGTTATTGCCAATCTCGGCATTTACAGAGTATTTGGCTCTACCAAGGCATAATATAAAGGTCCACTCATACCGGAATGAATCTAATATGGCTACTACGCAAAATATACATTGTGCGACACAGTCTCATAATTTCATAATACCTCCAACCGCACGCCCCACTCAGCCTTATTGTCTGACTCAGCACTACGTTTAACTTCTACTAAACACTGCCACCCGCTCGGGCTTAGACTTAACTAGCCCGCGTGTGTTGTTCTGAATCGCTGTGATCGCCGCCGGCTTGCTCGTGCAAGTTTGCATGGCGTACGTTGGCAACTCCAGCCGGCTCCCGCCGGCTACCTGAGCTGTGATGACCCTGTCCCCGCTGCTTTGAACCGGCTGAACCCGAGCCGCCGCTGCCGCCTCGATTGCCGCCTCCTGGCCGCCGATTTCCGCCGTCATCCCGTCTTCGCCCATCCCCGGTTCTGGATTGTCCGGGACGATTTGGGTTGCTACGAGCTGGCGGATTCGGGTTTTTTAACCCACCCAAAAAGCCGTTTTCTTTGTTCGGTTTTTGTTCAGGTTCGGGAGTGCTTTGAGCATCACCTGGCTTGTCGATCGAAACACCGCTCCATTCTTCAATCTGCTTCTCTACCTCGGTTCGATGCGAGGCGTAGCGCGATCTGGTTAAATCAACGATACGTTGAGTAATGTCTTGCTCTGGATCCGGGAAACGCAAGGTGGTAGCCGAAAATGGAACCGCCTTTTCGCCATCGATACTCATGCTAATTACAATGTGTTGGTTGTGCAGCTTGACCAGATCGGCAGCCTCAAACATTGGCTCAAAGTTTTTGGCTAAAATGTTGCTGTCTTCTGGTCCGACTCTAAAGCTTACCATCGAGCCAACGTTACCAAACACCGCATCGCGCACCGTTGGTGGCATCTGCGAAACGTACTGGTTGGCAACGGTTAGATTCAACCCGTACTTACGGGCCTCACTTAAAATAACCGCAAAGCTGTCGGTGGCAAAGTTCTGGAACTCATCGACGTACAGGTAAAATGGACGGCGCTCAGCCAACGACACGTTAGCGCGACCCATGGCGGCTAGCTGAATCTTAGTAACCATCATGGCACCCAAAATGGCGGCGTTATCCTCACCAATCTGACCACGGCTTAGGTTTACAATTAAAATCTTGCCTTCGTCCATGATCTTGCGCAGGTCCATGCCCGACTTTGGCTGACCAATAATATTACGGATCAACGGGTTGGCGGTAAAAGCACCCACCTTGTTGAGTACCGGTGCGACCGCCTCGTTGGCAAACTTGTCGTTCCAGCTGGCGAACTCGTTCACCCAGAAGTTTTTAACCACCGGGTCTTGGATCTCGCGAATCACCTTTTTACGGAACTCTTTTTCGGTCAGCATGCGGGTAATGCCAAGCAGGGTTGAATCTGGATAGTCCAGCAGCGCCAGTATGGTGTAGCGCAAGATGTACTCTAACCTGGGCCCCCAGCTATCAAACATTCGCTTGAGTACGCCAATCATTTCGGACGAAATATTGTTCTTCATCATCGGATCGCTAACTTCGAGTGGGTTGAAGGCAATTGGGTAGTCGCGGTCGGTCGGGTTGAAGTAGATCACATCCTGCAGCCGGTGCTCCGGAATAAACTGCAGCATATCGGTAGCGAAGTCGCCGTGCGGGTCAACAATGGCAAAACCCTGATCATGGTAAATATCGGATAGTGTTAGCAGGTTGAGCAGCTTGGACTTACCGGTACCGGTTTGACCAATAATGTACAGGTGCCTTCCCCTATCTTTGCGCTTAATACCAAACTTGCGCTTGGCGCCGCGGAAATTGGTTTGAGCAAACAGGCTGATATCGGCCGACTGGGTGGCGTCAGCGGTTGGCAGGTTAGCCGGCGGCTCACTGGTTTTAACGGTGGTCCAGGCCATGTTGGGTGTTTCCACGCTTTCGTGTGGAAGGTGGTACAAACTGGCAAGTTCTTCAATATTAAGAGTGTAGCCATCGTCGGCAAACAAGCGAGCGCGATACTCAGCCAGACCATCCTCCCCTTCTTGCGTCGATCCGGACTTAAAGCCGTTTAGGTTGAGCGTGTTGAACTGTTTAAAGCCACCCATCAGCGCCTGCATACGGCTGCGAGCCAAAGTGGAGTCGCTCCCCAGGTAAGTGGTACGGATCTTAACCTGGTAGCCAAGCTTGGTAGCCTTTTCCTCTACCGCCTTAATGATTGCCTTCTTACCGGTTGGCACCTCATCATCCTTGCCCTTTTTGTCATCTTTCTTAGGGGCTTCGGGCGGTGCAAACAAGGCGCTAAAAAAGTGAGTGATAACGTAGGCCGGCACTTCAATTAGCTGCTTGCTCAGCTCGCTGCTAAAGGGCTTGGGCTTGCCGCTCTTAACCTCATCGGCATACGCCTTACTCTTATCCTTCCAGTCGTCCTCAATTGGCCGAGCCAATACTTGAATCCACATCTCTTCGCCGGCATGGTCAAGCTTGGACAGCACTGCGGTAATGCCGGCTAGTGGATCGACTTCAAACGATTCAAAGGTCCGAATCGGCATTGCTTCGTTGCCGTTAAGCTTGAGTTCGATGGTGTAAGCGGTGCGGTTACCAACCTCGGTACGAGCGTAGTCCTCTACCCCCTCGACAATGCTGACGCTGGGGTACTGAGCATAAACCTGCCCCTCAATAAAATCTTTTAAGTGTCGTGGAGCCCAGATGTAAAAACAAATCCGGTTGTCTTTAGCGGCAATTTCGAGCCCAATATGCTCCTGCAGGGCTCCTTCTTTTAACAGTTCCGACTTGGGACGTAAAATCCCATGCAGGCTGGCAAAGAGCTGCTCGGCCGACAGCTCTTTCTTGTCGTTGTCTCTTGGTACCTCAATTTGGAGCAGGATGTGCTCGGTTTGAGCCACCCACTGCTCTCGGCGGCGATTTTGCCAGATAAGGTACCCCAAAATAGCAACCACCACCACCCAGCCATACAGCTTGAACATGACAATACCAAACAGCTGAATGATTGAGGCGAGTATACCCTCCAAGGCCGCCCCCTACCTCAACGCGTAGGTGGCTTTCGACACCCGTACAAATTGATCTTTCTCTTGCAGGTTCAGCACGATAGTGGTGCTTTTGACCTTGCGCTTGGCCAGAACTCGCTTAACAATCTCATCCTTGTGTAGTGGCGATTCCTGCTTGAGGATGTCGCTAATAATATCGGCGACGGTGCCGGGCGTATAACCCCATTCCGCTAAGGCGTAAATTCCCCGCCCAACTAGAACAAAACGAGGATCTTTAATTAGCTCGTTGTGCACCGCCTGGACGGTGACATCTCGCTTGCGCTCCCCTAGTTCAGCGATCTGGCTGGCAATATCGGTAAAGTGCAGCGGCTGGCCGTGCTTGCCAAGTACCAGGTAGGTCTTATCGCGAATTGAGCGGGGGTTAACCTGAGGCCAGTGGCTCAATCCCCAGTAGCCATCAAGGTGTGACATTTTTTTAGTTGCCCGTGCCAGATTATGCAGAGTCTGGGGTGGGGTCTCTGGTGACACCTTGGCTTGAATGGCGTCGATTGGCAAAGGTTTACCTTGCTGGTGGAGGTGCTTAACCATTTGGTCGGTTAGAGTGGTTAGTCGGCGTTTGTGGTAGTCGGGCAGTAGCGCCAGCGTGGCAAAGTAGTGGTCGTTTTCGTCAACCAGCTCAATCGATGGGGCCAACGACGCCAAAAAGCTAATATAGGCGCGTTCGGCTGGAGTGTTGGCGCCAACCGCGGCGGCCACCTCATCTAGCAAGGCAATGTGGCCCTGGCCGTGTACGTGATTGCGCAAAACATCGTCAATCTGCTTTAACTCGGCGGAGCTACTTTGGCGCAGCTTAGCGGTGGCGCTTTTTTCGATCTGGCGCACTCGTTCCCTAGTAATACCAAAGTCACTACCAATTGCCTCAAGCGTTTGGCGTTTATCAAGACCCAAGCTGTAGCGTTGCGCCACAATCTGGCGGTCGCGGTCGCTTTTGAGCTCGGCTAAAATCGCCTCGGCTAGGGCGCGGTAATCAAAATCGGTTGGTAAAAGTGTTTTTGGCATTAATAAAGGGTTAATTAACCTGGTATTAGGGTCAGGTGAAGACGTTTTTATCCTCACTATCTTAACAAATTATAAAATATGTGATTTGCGGTGTCAATGCCAAACCAATAACAAAAATTTAACTTAAACTAGCCGCCACCACCCGGAGGAGTTGATCCCGAGCCACCCCCTGCTCCAGGGTCGGTTCCGCCGCCGGTCCCGGGAGTTGTGGTGCCGCCGCCTCCACCGCGACCCGGCTCTTCCGGTTGGCGAGGAGTGGTGGCCAGTTGAGGAGTGGCAGGAGCGGGTGTTGGCGCTGGGGCGCTTGGCTTGCTGGCCGGGGCGCTAGCAGTCGCCTGCAGTACCGGTGTCGGGTTACCCTCGACGGCCCCGGCCGAACCACAAGGCTTGGTTTGTTGGGCCTCAGCTAAAAACACTTCGGTAATCGCATTTGGGTCGTTGGGGCTGGCTAATCCCCCATCGGCGGCACAAACCTTAGCAAAAACCACGCCGGTTGGTACGGCAAAGTCTTTAACCGGGGTGTTTAACGACGCCATTTCCATATACTCATGCCAGATTGGGGCAGCACCATCGATACCGCTAACATTGTTCATGGCCGAGTGATCGTTGTTGCCGACCCACACTGCGGTGACCAAGTTTGGGGTGTAGCCAACCGTCCAGTTGTCGCGAAAATCGTTGGTGGTACCGGTTTTAGCGGCGGCTGGCCGACTTAGCTTGAGCGGTGAGTTTGGTCCAAACTCCTCCTTACGAGCCTCGTTGTCGCTCAGAATGTTGGTTACCATATAGGCAATTCGCGGATCCACCGCTTGAGTCTTTGGAGTGGTGTCGGCCTTGGTGATGTTGCTGCCAAAGCGGTCGTTTACCGACATCACCGCTTGCGGCTCAACGTGCAGGCCTTGGTTGGCAAAGCTAGCGTACACCGCCGCCATGTCGAGTGGTCGTACCTCTGCCCCACCCAGTACCAGGCTCAGCCCGTAACGATTTTGGTCGGTTAAACTAGGCGCTTCAACACCGAGAGAGTGCGCCAAGGTAATGGTGCTATCGATTTGGGCGTGCTTGAGCACCTCGATCGCCGGAATGTTGAGCGAATTAGCCAGCGCCCGCCGTAACAGCACCGGCCCGCGGAACTTGCCATCGTAGTTTTTGGGCTCATACACCTGGCCATTATCTTGGGCTACCCGCATCGGCACATCATTAACCCTGGTGGCGCCATTCCAGCCCTTAGCAAAGGCTGCCGCATATGCAATCGGCTTAAAGCTAGATCCTGGCTGCAGCTGCGCCAGAGTGGTGTTAACGCTGCCGTAGTCCTGATTGTAGTAGTCGATGCTACCAACCATGCTGATCACCTCGCCGGTGGTTGGGTCGAGCGATACCAGCCCGCCGTTACTGGCATTATGGCTGTGTAGCTTGGCAACCTGTTCGCTGACGATTCGCTCAGCCTGAACCTGCTTTTGATAGTCGAGACTGGTTTTAACGGTGATGCCGCCGCGCTCCAGCGTCTCCTGTCCGTATTTTTCGCGCAGTTGGTCAAGCACCCAAAAAACAAAGTGCGGTGCCTTGACCGTAATCTCTCGCGGGTAGGTGGTGATATTCTCTTTTTTAGCAACCGCTAGCTGATCGCTATTGACGTAACCAAGCTCCGACATGCGACTCAGTACATAGTTGCGCCGCTCCATCGCCCCCTCTTTATTGATGGTCGGGTCGTACAGGCTGGGGCTTTGTGGTAATCCGGCTAGCATCGCGCTTTCGGACAGGCTGAGCTGGTTAACCGGTTTGCGAAAGTAGTTGCTAGACGCCGCCTCAACCCCATACGAACCCTGTCCGTAATAAATGGTGTTGAGGTACATCTGCAAAATCTCATCCTTGCTGTAGTGTCGCTCCATGGCAATAGACAGTACCACCTCTTTAAACTTGCGATCAAACGATTTTTCGTTGGTCAGCAGGGTGTTTTTGACCAGTTGCTGGGTGATGGTTGAACCGCCCTGGCCCTTGGCGGTGTGGCGAATGTCATGGTAAGCCGCCCGCGCCATGCCCTTTATTGAAAAGCCATGGTGTGAATAAAACTCGGGATCTTCGGTCGCCAGTGTGGCATCGATTAGCGGCTTTGGCATCTGCTGCAGTCCGATGTTGTGACGCTCAATCGCTCCATAGCCTCTAAATAAAACCTCGCCGTTTCGATCGGTGATGGTGGTTCCGGTGTTTTTAGTGTTAAGAATTACCGTTGGGTTGCTTAGGGTCGCTTGGTACTGGTCTAAAGTTGACTTAGCCGCTACGCCCAAGCCAATGCCAGAGCTGATTACTCCGAGCAGTAGCAGTATTGCGACGGTACGTCGCGCCGCGCGGCCGGTAATCCCATGTATAAACGGTAAGGCAAACAGGTGCCAGCTATCATGTAGCACAGCCCGCGCATCGCTGCGCCGTGCTCCATGATCTAGCTTTCCTGATTTTGCCATACCGGCCCTCGCTGCCTGGTTAATAATAGCGGTTATGCTTTTCATCAAGCCGAAAAACCCGCTGCTAATGCAGCGGAGTTCCCAGATAACCTTCTATTAAAATAATATGAGAAATTGTGCGCTTTTACAAGAGCAAATTTAGACTCAACTAACTCTTGCGAACTCGGCGTCTTGCCTTACGTACCGGTGCCGAGGCCAACAGCTCGGCTGCTTGATCTCGCGTTATTGATTTAGGATCGGTGTCTTTGGGTATCTTGGCGTTCTTTTTGCCGTCGCTAATATAGGGGCCAAAGCGCCCGTTAAGGACCTGGATTTTACCATCGTCAAACTCGGCAATAATGCGGTTGGCGGCCGCGACCCGCTTTTCTTTAATTAGCTCACGGGCGCGGTCAAGCTCAACCTCAAACGGGCTGTCGGGTCGGATTGAGGCGCTGGTGGTGCCAGCTTTAACGTAAGGACCAAATGGGCCAAAGTTGGCCATAATGTCCTCCCCTTCCTCGGTTTGGCCGACCAGCCGCGGCAGACTATAGAGCTTAAGTGCCTGCTCCATGGTAATGTCGCCCAGCTTGGTGCCCTCCGGAATAGGAGCGAACACCGGCTTGGTCTCGTCTTCGGCCTCGCCCATTTGTAGCATGGGGCCGTACTTACCCAGTCGGGCGTAGATTGGTCGATTGGTCTTGGGGTGAGTGCCAATTAGACGAGCCTGACTGGCCTCTTGGCGCGATACCTGTTCGGCCGCCTCAACCGTATCGTGGAACGGTCGGTAAAAGTCGGCAATCATCTTTTGCCACTGCTTGCTGCCAGCTTCAATCTGGTCGAACTCCCCCTCAACCTTGGCGGTAAAGTCGTAATCAACAATCTTGGGGAAGAACTTAATTAAAAAGTCGGTTACCAGGTCTCCTACCGGGGTTGGTATAAGCTTGTTGCGGTCGCCACCGTAGTTTTCGGTTACCTCTTGCTCGGTTACCGCATCATCTTTAAGAATCACCTGGGCAATTTGGCGCTCCTTTGGTTCAATGTCAGCCTTCATGACGTAGCCACGATCTTGAATTGTCGAGATGGTCGGGGCGTAAGTTGAAGGTCGTCCAATCTCCATCTCTTCTAACTTTCGCACCAGACTGGCCTCGGTATAGCGAGCCTTGGGTCGACTAAACTGCTGGCGGGCAACTATTTGAACCAGCGGTAAAATCTGGCCTTTATTAAGCGGTGGCAGCAACGACGACTCTTCTTCTTCGTCATCGCGACCTTCGCTGTAAACTTTTAAAAAGCCATCAAATCTAACTGCCTCGGCCTGGGCGGTAAACAGCTCATCGGTCTTATCTGGGGTAATGCTCGCCACCGTCTTTTCGATCGCCGCATCGGCCATCTGGCTGGCAATTGCGCGCTGCCAAATTAGTTCGTACAGCCGCTGCTGATTGCGCTCGCCATCAACTTGAGACCGGCCAAAATCGGTCGGGCGGATCGCTTCGTGTGCCTCTTGCGCCCCGGCCGACTTGGTCTTATAGGTTCGGCGCTGAGCATACTTTTCGCCATACTCAGACTTAATTGTCGCGGCCGCACCTTCGAGCGCGGTTTGCGACAGATTGACCGAATCGGTTCTCATATAAGTAATGAACCCGGCCTCATACAGTCTTTGCGCCACCGACATGGTTTGGCGCGGTGTAAAACCAAGCTTGCGGCTGGCTTCCTGCTGCAGGGTTGAGGTAATAAACGGCGCTGCCGGGGTGCGCTTACCGGGCTTGGTTTCGAGCGAGCTAACCGCAAACTTGGCGCCAACCAGCGCTTCTAGCACCTTATGAGCCTCCGCCGCATCGGCCAACTTACGGCTTAGCTCGGCCTTAAGTTCGGCACCCTCCACATCAAAAAAGCCTTGAACCTTAAAGCTGTTGCTGGCCTGGTGTTGTTCGATCTCGCGTTCACGCTCAACGATTAGGCGGGCGGCCACCGACTGCACGCGCCCAGCGCTCAAGCCAGGCTTAACCTTTTTCCATAAAACCGGTGACAGCTCATAGCCAACCAAGCGGTCTAGTACTCGCCGCGCCTGCTGCGCATCAACCAGGTGCTCATCGACGCTGCGAGGCTTTGCCATGGCTGCTTCGATACCCGGCTTAGTAATTTCATGAAACACCACTCGCTTGGTTTTTTTAGGGTCGAGCCCAAGCACATGGCAGAGGTGCCACGAAATCGCCTCTCCTTCGCGGTCGGGGTCGCTGGCTAGAATTACCGATGAGGCGCTTTTAACCTGTTTTTTAAGGGCTGTAATTATCTTTTTCTTATCGGCACTGACCTCGTAGGTTGGTTTAAAATTATGCTCAATATCGATCGACATACCCTTTTTGGGCAGATCGCGGACATGACCAAGACTAGCCGCCACCTCATACTCTTTTCCTAGGTATTTTTGGATGGTGCTGGCTTTTGCCGGTGACTCAACTATAACGAGTTGCTTGCTCATACTCGGCCTACTTTATCTTTATGTGCCGAGCGTGTAAAGACCTCAATTCACATCGATCTGGCGATTCATTTATATATAGCGAAAATTATGGAGTTGCGATCGCGCCAAAAACCGAGTATAACCAAACCAACCGTAACAACGGACGTTCTTTGAGGAGAGATGAGATGCCCCCGCGGAAGTCACCGCAGCAGGACAGACTGGTACTGGTCTTGGCGGAAGAGTCAGATTTTGTCTATACTTCGCCGACCGCCAGCGTCTACTCAGGTTTGGCCGAGAAGCTGAGCAAAAAGAGGCCGGCCGCCACCGCCCTAGTAAAAGCGGCTGAAGCCGCCGGACTTGTTGTTCGCGTGCCACCAAACAAGCTTCAGCTGACTTGGCAGGGCTTGCTGTGGGCAAACCGGCTGCTTTGTGACCTTGGTGATTCTAGTCACCCCAAGGTACCAGAGGTGGAGCTGGTTGGCGCCCCGTCCAATTGGCAGGAGCTGGCCGGTAGCGATCTGATTGCAAACCCCAGGGGCGACCGGAGTAGAGACTTCAATAAAAGAGGCGGTTGGGAGACAAGGTCGATCTCCGGTACGGCTGGCTCTGGGTCGCCAACAGCCCGCAACCCTAGTGGTCCGGCGCCAAATCCGGCTCGTCGCCACAGTGACTCCCGGCGCTCAAGGCCCGCCTCCGAGGTTCAACGAGAGGCTAGTCAGGCAGATCTCCTGATTAAGCACCTTCGCTCAAAGGGATTCATTCTGGTGAGCGGAGGGGGTATCGAGGCCAAGGTTGGCAAGATCATCGATAATTCCAACCGCGACCAGATTGTGGCGCTACTGCGTCACATGGCCTCGGATGGCAAGATCGCTCGCCGGGCCCGTGGTGGTTTTACGGTCGGTATCGCCATTCCGGGCCATGAGGACGCCATGGACAAAAAGCTTACCGCCCCGAGCGGTAAGGTGGCCCCAAAAAGAGGACCGAGGGCGGTGCCTGACGCCGATGAGCTTGCCTTCACGGAAGATTCGCCCGACGTCGATGAGGAAGAAGATTTCGAGCTTGCTTCCTGAAGTAAATCCCGCTGGAATGGATTCCGGCGGGATAGTTGTTTTAAGCCATAATATTTTGAGTACGGAGCTGCTTGGCAACGGCGCCCTCGAGCGTAATCAGGTCAAAGTCGCGCAGGCAGATCTTATAAAACTCCCATAGCGCCAGCGCGTCATCGTAGGCGCGGTGACGGTTTTGCACTTGGATGTCATGGCGCTCAACCACTACATCCAGATTGTGCCTTGAATATTGTGGGTACAAAGCCTTGCTTAAGCGAGCGGTACAAACCCGCGGCGCATCGAACTCCTCCCCTATCTGCGAGTACTCTCCATTAATAAAGCTGTAGTCAAAGCTGGCGTTGTGGGCTACAAATAGCGCCCCTGCCAGCAGCTCGCGTAGCTCATCCCCTACCTGTCTAAAGGTTGGAGCCGACTCTAAATCTCGATCGGTGATGCCGGTAATATTGGTAATAATTGGCGGCACGGCAACGCCTGGATCGACCAGCTGTTTATACTCTTTAACAACGCGGTTATTTTCAACTCGCACCACGCCAAGCTCAATCACTCTTTTGCGTTTATCATCGGTCACAAAACCTTCAATATCAATAAAGGCTAGTGGCTGATTAATGTATTTCACCTAGGAGTATCCCTTTAATTCATTATAGCACCTACCGAACAAAAAGCGAATTAAATCTTAATGAATCCAACTCAGAACTTTTTTGGCGATTGTTGCTACGATGTTTCTGATTAAAAGGTGATTCAGTGAAACGTAAAAATAAAAAACCCATTCCAGGATATTTAGTCGCCCTCGGCATCTATATTGGCATGCCGCTTGGCATCTTTATTTTTACCTGGTTAATTGCAACTCTGGTTAAATCATATTAGTTGACTGGCCCGACACCCCCGATGCCGGACCAGTCATAACCTACGCCATTCCCTCGAGCACTCGCCTAGCCAGAGCTGCTTGGCCGGCAGGCGTGGGATGGTAGGGAGCCCCCGACCCAGGACTCAACAGTAGGATTGAGGGTCCGTAGACCCACGGGTCGGTAGAACAGAAACCATGACCAGACATTGTAGTCATAGTGTCGATGTAGATTGCCTCTGGGTGCTTGTTGGCTACGGCTTTAATGTTGCGATTCAGTAGCCGAAGCCCTTGCCTCAGCCATGACACTTCTGATCTAGTGAGGCTAGCCGTAGCAAACAGCCGCGTATCTGAACAAACCGGCTGGCTGTCCAAAAAGGGATCGAAATAGCCGGTAAGGTAGATGTGAGGTACAACGCCAGCTACTCTTCCGCGACTGATTAGACTGCTAACCGCGCTTTCAAGCGCTTGGCGCTGCAATCGCAATCGCAGTAACTGCTCCAGGCTGTTCTTGAAGCTATCGCATCGACTAGCCAGCGGCTTGTAGCATTTGGCTAAAAAGTCGCTAAAGCCAACATCGTTAGCTCCGATGGTTAGAGTTATCACGGTTGGAGCACCGTCGCCAAACATCGCCTCAACCTGGCTTGAGTTGGCGCGGGAGCCGTCGCGGAAGGTTTGCGGCTGAAGTAGGCCATTGTTGACTGAGGCGCCACTGCAGCTGTAGTCACCAAAGTTAGCACCGCCAACACCCCGTGTCGCCCTAACAGTGTACTTATACGACCATTGAGACTGATGGCAGTGCTGTTGGTCGGAGCTAAGTGGATCACTCTCCCAGCTAGACTCTCCGCCACCGCTCCAGAGACCATCTCGCCATAGCCAGCCCTCATTGGCGCCCTCACCGCTGGCAACTGAGTCTCCTAGAGCCGCATAGCTAACGTCGTTACCGAAAGGGCTGTTAGCACTTTGGACGCCAATAAACTCAACCGGCGTATTGGATAGCCGGAGTGTATCGTTGCCCATCAAGCTAATAACATTCATTCGGTAGCCAACCGCCTCTTCACCCACTCGTTGGTTACTTAGGAAGTAGATCAGACCGTTACGCCCAATCGTCGGCAGTATTGCTGCCGTCCCAGCTGTGTTTTGGGTTATCTGACTAACGGCGCTGCCGTCTTCATTTATAGCAAACAGGTTGTCGGTTGCCCCAAAGCGATTGCTCTGAAACACGATTTTACCTGTCGGAGTCCATGACGGTGACTGGTCATAGCTGGCATCGGTAGTCAAACGCTGCCCCGGAGTGGTGTTGGCTGCCGTTGCCGACACGCTGTAGATGTCGCTGTTTGAGCCTGCATAAAAGGCGTAAGCAATCATCTGCCCATAGGCTGACCAGGTTGGGTGGCTGACGCTCCAGCTATTGCCAACCTGATGGTCATTGCCGCCATCTGCGTCAATCACGTGTAGATAGCCAGATGACGCATAAGCTAGCCTTCTGCCGTCCGGAGACCAAGCCGGATAGCCGCTGTCGCGAGTAGTTAGCTGGTGCACGCCTGCGCCATTCAGGCTCATGACGAAAAGTCGGTTCCCGCCCGCCCGGTTACTTACAAAAGCAACCTTGGTTCCATCTGGAGAGACGGCCGGTTGCCCATCGTAGCCGGATGAGTTGGTTAGGTTCTGCCCTTCCCAACTGTAGATCTCGCTGTTACCGTCGGATTGCTGCTGGTAGACCTTTTCGGTCGCTGTTGCTGCTGCGGTATTAATGATGCCCCCTAGACACATCAATATCGCAGCCGATAGCCAAAAGGTACGCTTAGCCATACTTCACCGCCTTTAGTTGGGTTTGCTGCTAAGCGTTCTTGAGTATAAAGACCAAAGATTAACAAATTCTTTTGTCGCGCCCACTTTCTTAAAATAACTTCAGCCCCGCTCGAAGGCGGGGCTTTCTTAGGGCACGAGAAGGTTCGGGTAGCGGTGGTCGTCAATGTGAAGCACCATGCGCGGATGAGCCTCAAGTTTTGAAGGCAACACTATCGGGCTGACCGGCATTATCACGCCAATCAATCTTTCAGGGCCAAGCCTCGGGGCAATGAACTGCTCTTTCAGCTGCCTCTCGAATCGATAGATGGTCTTTTGATCAGGACCATAGGACAGTCGAAAGCCGAAGTAGTAAGGCTGTCTAGGGAGGATTATGACCTCTACTTGAATGACCTCTAGCCAGGTCTTGAGACCAGGGTCTTCTTGCCGACTCTTCGCGCGTCGGTTTGGTCCGCTTTGGAATTCGACAAGCGGTCCGTCGTATCCACGGATCTCGGTCCAAGGAGCCGTATGGCCAATCAGTCGCATTGGTACGTCCACCTCCCCTCACGGGGTAGCTTGAAAGGATGATGAAATGTTATATGACTACTCGAGTTTCGTCAATTCAAAGGATTTACCTAAATGTCCGAATCAGCCAAAACCTGCTTGGCTTCACTAATTGATTTGGTTTCCATGACTCTGGCTCGCAGCTCGGCCGCACCCGGGAACTCGCTGATGTAAACCTTGGCGAACTTCTTCATTGGGTCAAACCGCTTGGTGTGGCCCCAGGTTTTATCGTACAGATCAAAATGGCGATTAAGTAGGTCGATCCGCTGCTTGGGCGTTAGTTCGACCGGCTGCTGGCCAAAGGCTTGGATGTCATGAAAAATGCCACGGCCAAGCATGATGCCGTCGAGCTTGTACTTATCAATTAATTCCAGTCCGTGCTCACGATCGCGCACATCGCCGTTGCCAATAATCAGGGTATCAGGAGCGATTTGATCGCGCGGCTCCACCACCTTGCCGATCTCGTCCCAGTGGGCTGGAACCTTGCTCATTTCTTTAACGGTGCGTCCGTGAACGGTGAGGGCGGCTAGGTTTTGCCGCAGCAAATGGCTAATCCACTCCTCGGTAATGATGGTGCGCAAGCCAATTCGGGTTTTAACGCTAACCGGCAAATTGCCAGCTCCAGCTTTGGTAGCAGCAATAATCTCGGCCGCTACTTCGGGGCGCTCAATCAGCCCACCGCAACAGCCCCGCCGTACAATCCCCTTTTCGGGGCAGCCCATATTAATATCGATGCCCACAAAATCGCCGCGACTCGCCAGCTCCTTGGCGGTCTGGTAGTAGTGGTCGGGCGTACCGCCCCAGATTTGTGCCACCAAAGGCACGCCAGCTTGTTTTTCGCTAGGGTTTACCTGTAGCCGTCGCTCAACGCTGTCTCGACCCTTGGGGTGAACAAAGCCATCGGTGCTGGCAAATTCGGTCATGGCAAGGTCGGGCGCGCCGGTACGGGCTACCACCTCGCGAAACACGGTGTCGGTAACATCGTCCATGGGGGCTAGTATAAAAAATGGTCGGGGTAACTGTTGCCAAAAACTCATAAAGGTTATATTACTAGTTTTTTGATTAATCGACAACGCCAATATTTGGTACAATCAGGTTAATGAGACCGTTATTGCGACGCAACCATCTTTATCGAAACGTTCGGGCAGCGGACACCCTCGAGCTGTTTTTTGTGGTGTCGGTGGCCACCGTTTTAGTTACCAGGCTATATCTTCATTTAACCAACTATCCCGAGGTTGGTGGGCGCACGCTGCATGTTGCCCACATGCTACCGGGTGGTTTTTTAATGCTGGCCGCCATGATTTTAATGTTTTCGGTACTTGGCTATCGAGCGCAACGTTTTGGCGCCATATTGGGTGGAATTGGCTTTGGGCTTTTTATTGATGAGTTGGGCAAGTTTATCACCCAAGACAACAACTACTTCTTTCAGCCCACCATCGCTTTAATTTATTTACTGTTTGTGGGCCTGCTAATGGCCATTCGGCAGCTGTCGCGACGTCGGGGGCTGAATCAGCCAGAGAGCCTGCTCAACGCCCTGTTTTTGCTCGAGGAGGCTGTTATCCACGACCTGGATGAGGCCGAAAAACGCCACGCGCTTAGCTACCTACGCAAGTCCGATCCTAGCCACCCGCTGGTTAACCCGTTAATTCAGGCCCTGGAGGCTACCGCCGCTCAACCGGTACCACGACCGAGTTGGTGGACCACAGCGCACACCCATCTAACAAAGTGGTATCAAAAGTTTATTGTAGCGGCTTGGGGGTTGAGGCTGTTTGTGGCTGGAGTTGTCGCCAAAACCACCTGGGAGGTGGTAACGGTTGCGTTGGCGCTATTGCCTTGGTTGCAGGGCGGAGTCTTGGAGGCCCCTCCCCTGGTTATCGTGCTAGAACTAATTAGTGCCTTAACGGTTGCTGCAATTACCGCCCGTGCCGTTTTGATTTTTAGCGACAACCGGGCTCGCGCCTACGACTTGCTCCAGCGCGCCGTCCTGATCGACATCTTTATAACTCAGTTTTTTGCCTTTTACCGCGAATCGCTCGAAGCCCTACCGCTGCTGGTCATGAACCTATTGATCTATACAACGGTTCGTTTTTTGGCGTCCGAAGAGCGAAGGGCGAGACCGATTGATGCTAATCAGCGCAAAATTACCTAAGCGTCCAGGTTCCGTTTCCGCTATCACGGATCTTACCGCTGATCTCCATTAAGGTGATAATTCGAGCAAACTCGGCTGCTGGCAGTTTACTTCGCTCAATCAACTGCTGACTGTCAAAAATTCCTTGAGCGATGAGCTTGATAATAAGCTTTTCTTCCGGCGTATCTCCGCCCAGCGCGCCGACAGCTGGCTTTGGCGAGGTACTCACTTTTGAGTAGCCAATACCTAGCTCATCCATCACGTCGAATCCATGTCGCACCAAAACCGCTCCCGAGCGTATCAATGCGTTTGTGCCACTTGATAGCTCACTGGTGGTCGGTCCCGGTAACGCCATGACGCTCCGATTGGCATCAAGGGTTCGTTTAGCCGTTGTCAAACTGCCGCTGCGTGGACCGGCCTCAATAACTACCGTCCCAATGCACAGGCCGGCAATAATCCGGTTTCTTTCTATAAACATAAACGGCTGAGTCGAAGTGCCTGGGGCGTACTCGCTAATAACCGCCCCACCTTGTTCTAATATTTCGTCGGCAATACCTTTATGAGGTTTAGGGTGAATTGAGTCAATTGCGTTACCTAAAACCGCCACCGTGTAGCCACCAGCGTCTAAGGCCGATCGATGCGCCTGTTTGTCGACGCCATATGCTAACCCAGACACAATCCCAATTCCTGCAGCGACCAATTCTTGCACAATCCGTGCGGTCATTTGGAGTCCATAAGGCGTTGGTTTACGAGAGCCCACAACCGCAACCAGGGGTCGACCACTATTTAGATCGCCCCGAACATACAGCTTATTTGGCATATCTGAAGTCTCCTTCAGCAATGCTGGATACTGTGAATCTGCACAATTGAGTATGGTATATTTCATAAAGTTTGCATAAAAAGTATTGACATTTATAACAAGGTGTGATATTTTCGTAATCATACCCTAAAACGGGTTGTTCTTTCCACCAGTAAACCCTACTGACCTGCCTGCATGGCAACCAAAAGCACCCTCCTTTAGTTGTTCAGCAGGTAGTTCAGTCCCTCGAATACCCGGTCTCGCCATTGATGCCAGATCGCCAAATCGCATATATCTAGCGCGGCATTCGAGGGCGACATAACCCTGTGTTCGTGGAAGCTCCCGCTACCCTGACATGGGGTTTTGTCGCGTTTAAGGGTAGGTTTTTAGTATCTCAGACCGAGATTAAGGAATTATTAAAACTAAGTTCAGGCAATCAAATTTTGAGTGTGATCCACGATCTGCCCATCGAGCAAGGCATCTTCAAGATAATCGGAGGTCTGTCTAAGAATGGTTGGTATCTTGGCTGCTTCGTCTGCCATAAAGGGGCTAAGCACAAAGGCGTCGGTTGGCGTTGTAGGTAAAAACTGGTTAGCAACACCAAGTCGAACGCGCCAAAAACCATCGCCAATATGCTCAATCACCGACTTTACGCCGTTGTGACCGGCGCTACCACCACCAACTCGAATGCGCATTTGCCCAAACTGCAAATCAACATCATCATAAATCAGCCAAACATCGGCCGGGTTAATCTTATAAAAACGCACTAAATCACCTACCGCTTGTCCGCTCAGGTTCATCATGGTTGTAGGTTTAACCAAAATACAATCATGAGACTGTTTAAGGTCTAGCACTTCCGCGGTGGCCTTGCTGTGCTTTTTAAACTCACTTGGCTGATGGCCAAAGGTAATCCCCAGCATCTCAACCACATCAAAGCCTAGATTATGGCGGGTGGCATGGTACTGGCGACCAACATTACCAAGACCGACGATCAACTTCATTTACTTACTCCTAAACTCTAGTTTAATTGGAGTCCCGGTAAAGTCATAGGCCTCGCGTAAGCCATTTTCTAGATAGCGCTTATACGAAAAGTGGATTAAATCGGCGTAGCTGCTAAATATAGTGAAGGTTGGCGGATTGGTGTCGGTTTGGGCGGCGTATTTAATTTTTGGCTGACGGTTTTTAAGCCCTGCTGGCGGCTGCTTGCTGGTTAGCTGACCAAGCACCTTGTTAAGCTTAGTGGTGGGGATGGTGGTGGTTCTTCGCTCAACGATTTGACGGGTTAGCTCAAACAGCTTAGCCACGTTTAGTCCTTCGGTGGCCGAGGTATAAACCAGCGGCGCCCAGTGCGCAAAGCTAAAGTCGTGCATAAGCTTACGGGTAAGCGCCTCTTGGGTGCCGGTTTCTTTGTCGACCGCGTCCCACTTATTTACCACAATTATTAGCCCCTTTCCGGCCTCTAGTACCTGGCCGGCAATGTTTTGGTCGCCGGCTACGCTTAGCTCGGTAGCATCCATAACCAAAACGCAGACATCGGCTTGAGTGATTGCGGCCAGAGTGCGCAGGGCGCTGTACTTTTCTACCCCACCTTCGATCTTGCCGCGTCGGCGCAATCCAGCGGTATCGAGTATTTGAATATCTTGATTGTGGTAGCGTACACTGGCTCGACCGACATCACGAGTGGTACCGGCGGTGGCCGACACGATCGCTTGCTGCTTACCAACCATGCTGTTGAGCAGGCTGGACTTGCCGACGTTTGGTCGACCCAGCAGGGCTAATCGGATCTGATTGTCGTCGGCCGGCTCATTGGTGCCGCCAATCGCCTCAACCAGTACATCTAGCAGGTCGCCGGTACCACGACCATGTATAGCCGAGACCTCAACCTGATGCTTAATGCCAAGTCGTACAAACTCGTCGACCGGTTTTTGGTTGCCACCATCCAGCTTATTTAGGGCCAGCACCACCGGCTTACCGGTCTTAAGCGCTTGGCGAGCAGCCTGGCGGTCTTCGTTGGTGATCATAGTGGTGGCGTCGATTACCACCAAGATTAACTGAGCTACCTCGGCTACTTCTGTAATCTGGTCCTGCGCCCGTAGCTCTAGCTCGTCTTTGGTGGGGTGAAGCCCGGCCGTGTCGGCCAGCATGAGGTGCTTGCCGTTCCAGGTGACCACGCCATAGTTGGCATCGCGAGTGGTACCGGCCACATCATGCGTAATTGCCTGCCGGCGCCCAATCAGGCGATTAAACAGGCTGGACTTGCCGACGTTTGGTCGACCAACAATTGCCACAAGGGGGGTTACAGCCATTCATAGCTCCGTTTAATCCAATTTACTAATTGCTCGGTTTCGCCAAAGCGATCTTGTGAGCCCAGCACCACGGTGACGATTTGATGTCCGTTGACCGTTGCAAGGCTTACAAAACACTGACCGGCTTCGGGTGTGTATCCAGTCTTTATACCATTAAATTGGGAATTTTTCAAAAGTTGATTGGTGGTGGCAAGGCTAAGCGGCCGGCCCTCCAGGCTGGAAATCGTTTGGGTTTGAGTTTGAACCAGCTGCCGGAGTTGTGGATTGCGCACCAACAGCTGGCCCATATTAGCCACCCCAGCCGCCGATACTTGGTTAAGGCTGGTGCCGGTGGTCAAACCGGTGGGGTTGCTAAACTGAGCGCCTTCAATCCCCCAGTTGGCCAGCTGCTCCTGCATGCTTTTACTAAACTCTTCCAGGCTACCGGCGTCGCTAAGGGCAAGGGTGTCGGCGGCATCATTGGCTGATGGGATCAGGGCAGCGGCAACAATGTCTTGGGTTTTATAACGTTCGCCCGGTTTAAGCCCAATCAGCTCGGCCCCGGCTTGGTAGGCCGGCAACGGCGGCACCGTAATGGTGTCATTTAGGTTGTGGCGACTCAGATAAGTGATTACGGTTGCCAGCTTGGTGATTGAGGCAATTGGTCGCGGTTGGTCGGCGTTCTTGCTTAATAGTACGGTGCCGGTTTCGACATCAACGGCGTATACTGCCGTGGCGGTTAAGGCCGGTGGCTTTAAGCCGTTGCGGGCCACCGGCATGGCTTGATCGGATAGAGTTTGAACTTGAGTTTGAGCGGTTGGTTTGGTTACGCTGGCGGCAAACTTTGATATTGTAGCTAGACTGTTACCGGGCAGCAAAGCCAAGCCGGCTACCAGCCAGACCAAAGATACATTTAACCCAAAAATCACGCTGGAGCTCCTTCTGGATCAACCTCAACCTCGCGCCACTGCCCGCTGGGTAGAGAGCCAAGTTTGAGCTGCCCAAAATCGGTGCGATGTAGTGTAGCTACTGCGGCATTAACCGCGGCAAAGCTGCGGCGGATCTGGCGGTTCCGGCCCTCCTGTAGCCTAACTATGTAAAGGTTGTTATGTTGATCAATATCCATCTGACTTAACCCGTCCTCTAATTGTACTCCCTTTCGCAATGCTTCTAGCTGCGGCGGCTGCAGAGGCTGTTGGGTGGTTACCTCATATATCTTCCATTTATGGTGTCGTGGGTGAGCCAATCGATGAGCCAGCTGGCCATCGTTGGTCAGCAGCAGCAGGCCAGATGAATCTTTATCGAGCCGACCGACCGGCTTAAGAACGTGCAGGGATGGCGGTAAAAGCTCATAAACGGTGGGTGTACCCCCTTGCTGGACGCGGCTGCATATATACCCTGGGGGCTTATTGAGCATAATGGTGGTTAAGGCCGGTAGCTTCAGGTCTTGGCCGTCTAGCTTAACGTCTTGGCCGGGCTCAACCGTATCTCCCAGTTGGGCTACCCTACCCTCTATAAGCACTCGCCCATCTTGAATGGCGGTATCGGCCTGGCGCCTTGATATGCCGGTGGCGGTCGCCACAAAGCGGTTGATCCGCATTAGCTCACGCGGCAGGGGGTGCGGCGGGTGGCGGAGTCCCATTGGCGGGGGCAGCACCTGGCTCAGCGGCCGCTCCTCCGTCGCCAACCAACACCTGACGGACCGCCGACATTACGTCCTCTAGTGTCACCTGAGACTTTACTAGATACTTGTTGACTCCAAGGCTTTCGCCACGCGCCCGGTCGGCCTCCTGGCTGAGCGCGGTCATCATAATAACCTTAATATTCTTGGTTTCTGGTGTTGATCGTAGGATGTCTAGCACGTCAAAACCACTGATTTTTGGCATCATTACATCCAGTACAATCAGCTCAGGGTGATCGCGCATAGCTACCGCTAGCGCCTCCTCGCCGTCAGAGGCGGTTACAACCTGATGGCCTTCCGCCTGCAAGCGGGCACCGTAAATTTCACGCAAGCTCAAATCATCTTCTACTAAGAGTACCTTGGCCACTATTGAATAGTCCTTTTAATCAAAGCATAACAATAATCTCTAACCTGATCAACTGTAATCATGTTGCCACCGCCGGTTTGTGGATGTCGGTCATCACCTTACCGCTCTTAGAGCTTGGTTTGGTCGCTACAGAATAGGGTGGAGCTGCTGGCATGGCCGTCGCCGTGGTCGTACCAGGTGAAACCGCTACACTAGCGGCCGCCTTAGTAATCTTATCACTAGCCAATCGTGGCAGGGTGAACTTAAAGGCGCTCCCCTCGCCCGGCTTGCTCTCTACCCAAATTCGACCGCCGGAATGTTCAATAATACTGCGGCACAGGTAGAGCCCCAGCCCGGTACCGCCAATGGTGCGGGTGGCACTGTTGTCGACTCGGTAAAACTTTTGGAACAGGTGCGGAATGTCCTCAGCCGCAATACCCATACCGGTATCAATAACGCTAACGGTGACGGCTTCGCTGGTGCCGCCAATGGTCACCCGGATGGTGCCGGTCTGAGTGTACTTGATCGCGTTTTCTACCAGGTTGGATACAACTTCGAGAATACGACTTGGGGCCGCCTTAACCGCATACACCGGCACCACCGCGTGTTCGCCGCGAACGCGTACGTCGCTGGTCTCCAGCTGAACTTCAAGGCCTTTCTTTTCGGCCTGGATCTTCATATCGTCAACCACCTCTTTAATGGTCGCGCCAAGATCAAACACCTCGCTCGGGGTGTGTTGCTCGTCATCGATGGTGGTAATCGACAGTAAGTCCTTAAACAAAGCACCCAAATGCTGAGTGGCATGGTGGGCCTTATCTAGATACTGCTTTGCTCGATCGTCAATCGTGGCCACGTTGGCATTCATCGCCAGCGCCAAGTAGCCTTCAATCGCCGCTACTGGAGTGCGCATTTCGTGCGAAGCGGTGCTAATAAACTCATTGCGTTGGCGCTCAACCTCTTTTTCGGCACTAATGTCGCGAAACAGCAAAATACCACCACGGATCTGTTTTTTGTTGTCGGTGAGTGGTGACAGCGACAGCGATGCCGACAGTTTGCGCCCATTCTTGGTCTCAAGCGTTAAGTCATCGCGCACCTTACTCTTGCCCTCCCGCCATACCTGCGTAAATGGGTCGGTGTCGTCGCTGAGTTTTTTACCTTCGGCATCCCGCAGGTTGAGCACCAGTCGGTAATCAATGCCATGAGCGCTACCGGCATCCCAGCCGGTTAAGCGGGTGGCGGCTGGGTTGAACAGCTGAATCCGGCGCTTGGTATCAATCACCAAAATACCATCACCCACGCTACGCATAATCGCTTCCGACTTGAGCTCCTCTTCGCCCAGCTGGCCGGCTAGTTTTTCAACCTGGCTGGCTCGTACCATTCCCCGCCCCAAAAACAAATGAATCCACTCAGCGATCGCGCCGGTGCCGATGGTCATCAGCACGATCCCTAAGTGCGTAGCGATGTAGGTCTGGTTAAAATCGTGCGTCCAAAAAACGTACACAAAGTACAGTAGCGTCATGAACACCACGGTGATGGTGGCAACCTGACCAAACAGCCCAGCAATCACGATCGCTAAAATCCACAGCGAGTAATAAGGAGAATCCGGGCCGCCGGTTGCATTAATTAAAATAAACTCGCTAATCGCCGCCAGCACCGCCATGATGCCGGTTGATAGCTGTAGGTGATTCTTTTTGAGTAGTTGGTGTAGGCTCAAGTAGTAAGCCAGCAGGATCGCCCCGCTACCTCCTAGCATCACCGCCAGGGTTATGTTTTGGGGCGTCTTATCGGGCGCCAGCACGAATATAAGCAGCGTGACACTAGCCACCACTCCGCCCAGATAGGCCAGGAGCGAAGCCAGAATGCTATAACGCCGCGTTAATAAATCCAACCAAACCTCTTACGTTTTACTCTATTATGACTGGTTTAGCCCAGATTGCCAAGAGGTCGGGTCCTTATAGACAAAAGTCCTTTTTTTTGCTATAGTATCCAGGTTCAAGTACGCAGGCCCAGCCTGCTTATGGTCCCATCGTCTAGTGGTTAGGACGCTGGATTCTCATTCCAGTAACCGGGGTTCGAGTCCCCGTGGGACTACCAGGAATTATCACTCTTTATATCTGGCAGATATGTTGACAAAATAAAGAACTTATGGTAATATATTTCGCACGAAGGTAAAAGAATCCTTCCTGTACCAAAGGAGGGGCAATGCCCCGTTCCCGTCACATCCTCATCCTGATCGCCGTGATCGGTTCGCTGATCGCCGCCCCCTCCGCTTTGGCGGGAGGTTCGGACGGTAGCTCAGGTGGCGCGACGTACGCCTCCCCCGGTCCGTCGACCATCATCGCGCCCAAGGGGATGTACAGCTGGTACGTCAAGCAGTTCTACCAGGTCGCCGCGGCCTGCAACTACTCCATGAGCCAGACCGGCACCTGGACCCCCGACGTGACCGCGACCTACTACGGCTATGTCAACGCGTTCAGCGCTACGCGCCAGGTTCTCAACAAGATCATGGCGCGCCGCCATCTCGGCTTCGCCCCTTCGTTTGAGGACTGGAGCACGATCAGTCGCTTTCAGCGGCGCGACGGAGAGTACGTGTTTCTCTCTTGTCCACAGGGCTGAGCCCGCACTATCAGTTACCGGATCTGACCAAAACCGGTGAAGCTGAATTATTTGAATTTAATTATAATAAATTGTATAATAAGTCATTCTTTGTCCATCTCGTCATAAGGATTAGAAGTGAAAAAGAGTATCTTGAAAGGACACGAACCAGGTTCCGCCGAGTACGTCCTGCTGCACGGCATGTGGCAACGCAGCCGCGGTCGTAACCCATCGCTGCCCTATATGGGAGTGAAGAACCCTCAGCTTGCTTTCGAGTACGCCGAGGATGATCTGGAGTGGCGCTACTTTTGTCGCTCGCTTGAGGTCAAGCTTTATCGCGATGGCGCACCTGTTGCACGGGTGCTCCTCGACCACCTCTACCAGGTAAGCGCAGTGATAATGCTTCCGGGCACAACCGGACAGCAGCACCTGTGGGCGTTGCGCCGGATCGCTAGTCATACCCAGCGCTACTGGGTGAGCCGTTACCACACATGTGGCCCGCTACACCGGTCTCGGATTGGTCGCTCTTCGCACTGGCTGTCGCTGCGAACACTCAATACATACGTTCCGAATCCGGTCTTCAACTGCATGTCGGTTGGAATGCTGGCTGAGGCCCTGGAACAGCTTCAAATCGAAGTGGTGTTCGCTGCGGTCAATAGCCTTGAAGCGGCACTACTTGTAGCACTTGACCATCCCAAGATCCAAGAGATCGGCATCACCCACTCGCTTAGTGGGCGATGGAGTTACGACTGGTTGCAGCTGGTCACCTTTGAGATCGGTGACTCAGAGCGGTCATTCAGGCTGTGGCACGGCCTGTTTAAGCCAGGTGGTGGCCTTGATCTCAGTATCGTGCCCGGGTATCACCCGGTCATGAGCCGAGATAAGATCTCAGTTGGGCTGATCAATGGGCACACCTCCGCTCTGATTCGCGGTATGGCTGTTCAGGCGGTTCTGCCGCCAGAAGGGTCGTTGCGGGACGATGAAGACGACCAGTCTCTGAGGGGCTGGACAAACGTCAACCATCCGTTTTACGCCGCTGGCTCCTCGATCACGGTTCATGCCTCGCGGACTCGTTGCTTGAGTCTTGAGGGGATTGCTGAGATCCAGCGATTGGTCCTGGCTGTGTGCGAACTGGACGACCTCTACCTGAGTGTCAGCGGCGGCTTTGACGGTCCCTATCGGTATCCCGAAGTGGTTGCCGAAAAGGCAGGTCTACGGGTAAACAGCGGCTTTGGAAGTCGCGTTCGCGGCAGCGAGGGTCGGTGCGTCTGGGCCCACCAGGTGCTCTCTAGCGAGGGCGAAATCGAGAGTGCATATGTGCCTGACTGGTTCTATAACGAGAGGTGGCTCGAGGCCTATCGCGCCACGGGGGCACTTAGGGCCTAAACCACTATCAGTTACCGGATCTGACCAAAACCGGAGCAGTCAATACATGTGTATGTGTTCTGACGAGTCCAAAAGGACGAAACTGCACAACTAAAACTGGTTTAAGTTTTATGCAAATCCACCGCCTGCGAAAATAGCTCGGCAATTTTGTGCTTTGAATAATCGGTAATAAATCGACTCACTCGAGACTCTTTGGCATGTTGACAAAAACACATAAAATGATAGTATCTCAAACAGTGGCAACAGCGATGTTGCTCGTGCCAAGGGCAAGGCATAAGCCAAGCTCGAAAGGTTAACGAGACCACGCCTCGAGCCACCTCTGCACCTGATAGTCGCTGCGACGTAAATCAGCGGCAAGTTGGAGAGCTGACCTCACAGGTGGATGGTAGTACCAGTCAGCCTGACGCGCTACCTCCTAGGGGTAGTGTGGAAGCGTCAGTTTGTTAGGGGTATCCACCTCCTGCATCTAATTGTAGTGTTGCTGGACGGTAACTCTCGGTAAGCCGAAAATAAACCCCGGTAACTCAGGGGGATAAAGAAACACTGAGTAGGCCTCTGGGTGTCCGAGAGCACCCTTAGGCCGGCGCCATCTCCGTATGGAGGTGTACACGGGACGGCTTCGGCCGTCCTTCTTCTTTGACAGCGAGATTGAGGAATAATCTATGCACAGCACTCCTTCTGGCTTTACCAGCTTCTCGACGCTTGGCGGCACTAGTAGTAGCGTGGAGCTTTGGGCCACCATGGATGACGCGGTAAGGTTTAACGTCGCAAACGGCCGGACTAAGCTGGCTAAAGGTGCGTTTAACGCCGCCGCCCGCTACTTTAGTAGCCGGCCCGACAGCCATCTCTTCTACCGCAAGCTGGGCTCTAAGCCCGGCCTGGTGCAGCTCAATCTAGCGCAGATTAGCGAGCACCTAGATGAGGCCAAAACGCAGGTCACTGCTTTTGGGGTGGCCCGTCGCCAGTTTGTGCGCGATTGGTGCGAGTATGCCTTGGCCGAAATGGCATACTTCCCGCTCAGTCTGGAGCAGCTCCTTGATGTGTGCCGCCGTAACCAGCGACTTCAGATCACACTGGAGCACGCGCTTAAAGCCGGCAGCGACGAGTACGAAATTTGCCGCTTTTACAAGCGCACGCTAGAGGCGCCGCCGCGGGTGACGATCGCGCGGCTTCTCCCCTACCTCGAGAACTACAACATCCGCTGGAACGAGCTGGTAGATACGGTCTGTCTGGTTCTTAGGCAGAAAGGCCAGCTCCACCCTGACTTCGTTTGGCGTGAGCAGATCTTGAAGCGTCCTCAGAATTCGGTCAAGCTCCACATGTGGGGCTCAGTTGAATAAAAGCGCCCCGCCGGCATGTAGCTAGCGGGGCGTTGAAGTTTTAAGGTAACTAATATTGCCTCCATATGCACAGGCCTGCTATCATGACGCTACCGATAGGTGTTCGGTAAGTAGTGACACCCTATAGGTGGGGTCTGGAGATGTAAGGTCGACAACCGTCCTAACACCAGTGCCTGGTCGTTCAAACGACGAGGTTGGGCCAACTGACGCAAACGAGCGGTAGCCACTCCGCCAACGCGGTAGCCATTCCGTAGCGTGTAGGTGGTCTATAGGCTCTCGTACGCGGGAGCTCCAGCGCAGGCTGCGGCACGATGAGGTGGCCGGTTCTTCATCCGCGGCGCGTGAGCGCTCGTGGCAGAAGAGCAGCTGGTCTGCTCCGCAGGCCGGTGACCGCCACTCGGGCGCGCCGCAGCGAGGGCGCACGGCCCGGTAAACCCATGTTGTCGTCTTTCTCCAGACCCCGCCGGGTCGTCACGATAATACTTTTACAATTGGAGGCGCAATGTCTAAGGAGACCCGTAGCATTACGGCGCCTCCTGCAACGGAGCGCCGATTCATCAACGGTCGCAATGGCGGTAAACGGCGCGAGGTGTTTGTGCCCAATGCAGCCATGCGCGAGGTGCATGCCCAGGTTATCCGCGAAACACGCTTACAGCTTGGCATCCCATCACATAACTTTGGTGGTGTACGTGGTGGCTCAGCCGTTCGTTGCGCTATGCAGCATTGGGGTAACCACTACGTTTACAAGTTGGATCTGTACAACGCCTACCCGTCGGTTCGCCCCGAGTGGCTGTATCCGGTTCTGGCTGAAGTAAAGTCAGAGCTTTGGGTAGATCAGGTAGGCATGGAGGATTTCGTTCGTCGCTACCTGGCCACTCCTCGTGGCCGAGGGCTAATGACCGGTACGCCGGCAGCCACCGATCTGTTCAACCAGGTTGCGGCTCGTAAGCTTGACGAGGCGTTGATTGAGCTAGCCGAGCGCTGGAGCCTGACCTATACGCGCTATATCGACGATCTGGTGTTTTCGAGCTGGGAGCCGATTGGTCGTCGTAAGCGCGAGGCAATTCGAGCTGTCATTAAGCGCAGTGGCTTCCGACTCAACTACAAGAAGACTGGCTACTACGACGTGGCTCGTCGCCCGGTCATGATCACCGGTCTAAGGTTGGGTGCCGGTCCAAGCGCCGGTGAAGCTAGCGATGACATCAATCGTGCCTTTGCCATCTACCTGCCGCGCAAGTGGCTGCAGGGCCTAGAGGGCAGCATGTATTGCTTGGTTAACGGCAAGAGTAATCGCGTGGGCAAGGCAATTGAACCCGGCGTGGTAGAGGGCCGTATGGGCGCTCTGCGTGAGCACCTAGCCCTTGGCGGCTTTCCGTTTGATCGTCAGGCGGCGCTGGTTTGGCGGAAGTACACCTACGTCAAGCCGATTACTCGGCCCAAAGTTCCGCTCAGCCCCATGGAGGAGTGGCTACAGCGCCTCTTCCGAGGGTAGTATCAGTTTCCGGATCTGACCAAAACCGGGAAGCAGCCATTATTTGAATATGCTTTTATATATGGTATAAATCACACAGTCTTTTTGACAGTACAACTGAGTGAGGCTTACCATGACCGATCCTTACACCCACCAGCAGGCCGAGCTCCATCTGATCGCTCTCGAGCGAGTCGTAGAGAGAGCGCTCCCATTTTTGAAGGAGCACGGCGGGCAACCGCTGAAGGCATACACCGATGAATCCGATGGTTCGTGCAGCGAGCCGTTCATCAAGGAGCCGAGGTTTCAAGACTTGATGGTGGTTCCGCTCTGTGGTGCCCAATCCTGGGTACCGTTGCTTCAGCCAGGGGAAAGCGCCAGAGGCTCGATCCTGTTGGTTCTCGATTCCTCAAAGTACCCGGCCCGCTGGCTGGCCTGGCTCGATCACGGAACGGAGGACGAGCCGCAGCACGAAATCGGCGCCCTCGAGCGAGATCAGCTGCTCCGGCTGTTCAAGGATCCCAAGAACGACTACCTCCCGCAGGCGATTGGCGTCATTCTCAAGGAAGAGGTCGAGCGGTGCGGCGCCGAGCTCCTTGCGTACTATCGCGAGTCGGTGCTGATCGAGGGCGACCTGGACAAAATCCTCGTCGAGATGGGCCTCGATGGGGACGGAGACGTCATCAGTAGCTGAATACGATCGAATAAAAGCGCCCCGCCGGCATGTAGCTAGCGGGGCGTCTGCACGTTTAGGGTTGGCTCAACAGCCACTCAGCGTACTCTAGCTGCACCACCCAGCCGGTGGAACGGATGCTTTTATAAACCGCGTTTTGTAAAAAGTTACCGTTTGCATCAAAAGTTTCTGGGAAGCCGTGGTATTCAACCATTTTTTGGTGATAGGTGTTAATGTGGCGTTCAGCTTCCTGGCGATAGCTTGGATCGTTAGTGGTTTTATTGAGGTTAGCCAGCAGGGTGATGTACTCGGCGCCCCAATAGCTCCAGATAGCATTTCCGCCGTAGTTCGGCACAAAGGTACGCACCGCCCAAGGCCCTTCGGGTTTGCTCTCGTTGTTGTATTTTATTGGGAAGGGTTCAGCCAGTTTATGTTTGCGAATGTAGCTGACGCAGCTTTGGAGCCTGTCTTTATCCTGGGTTGGCAGCAGAAACTCGATTGGAAGCGCTATCAGCCAGTCGGAGCTGTAGCTCAAGCGGTTGTCGATTGAATCAATAAAACAGCCGGTTTGCTGGCTCCAATACGTGTTCAGAATGCGTTGATGCAGGCTGGTGAGCTCTTGAGTATTAGTGGTACGAATATCAAGTTTATTGGCTAGTTCAAGTGTCTTCCACATCACCACATTGTCATAAAAGCTGCTGCTACGGGTTACTCCGTCGCGAGCGCTAGCCAGCTTCAGATTGTTTTTTACCAGTCCGGTTTGCGGATCTTGCACCGTATTTAAGTAGTCGTTAACTATTTGTTGAAGCTGCGGCTGGCGTTCTCGTATGATTTGCTCGGCGGCGCCTCGAGTCTGTTGGTGATATTTCCCGTCTGCGCTAGTTTTTTCATTTTGGAGCTGGTCTAGGCCGTAAAGCAGGCCGTAGACGCTATCGGAGCCGTAACTGCCAGGGTGCACTTGGGTTAGGGCCGCCGATCTGGGCCCAATCGGTACCACGGTGGTTTTGGGCGTGCGCGCCGCGCTCAAGCCATCAATACCATACAGGACCGACTGGAGGTAGACGCGCTGCTTGTTTTGCCAGTCGTCTTGACTAAGCGCAATGTTGGGGTTAAGTAGTTGATTGTAAAACACGCCGAGGTTACGGACATACAGGACGCTGAACTGGTCACCGGAGATCAGATAGGGCTTGCTTGGGTCAAAGCGGAGCCAGTGGATGCTGCTGGTAATCTCCTCCGCCGAGCTACCCGGAACCGGCTGGCTGCCAAACAGGCTGTTTTGAACGATAAGTAAGCCAGATTTGTAGTAACCAAGCAGATCGGCAACGGGACCGCCGTAAACTTTTATAGTAAAGTTTTGATGAAAGGTTATCTGCCCATTTTCAACCTTGGTGGTGTAGGGCTGCTGTACTATGCTCCCCCATCCGTAAGGATTGGTGAACATTAAATAAACGTTAAATATAAAGAAAATAATTATAGCGGCTAAACCGGCGACTGCCAGTTTGCGACTAGGGCACCATTTAAAGGAGGGTTTACGGCCCTGGGACAACTCGAATCTCTACCGGGAGCGTACCGCTACCAAGGCTGCCAATCTTGGTAAAGCTGCCTCGCGACAGGTCGATCACTCGCTTGGTACCGGGCTGTGGGCCGTAGTCGTTGACCAAGCAGGTTACCTGGGCTCCATTGCGGAGATTTTTGACCTTAAGGTAAGTCCCACGTGGGAACTTGGTGCTAGCGCAGGTTAGGGCATCGGGAGCGCGCAAGCCAAGCGCGTACCAAGACGCGATACCGGATTGGTCGGGTGCCGACTCAATAACTGCGGCATTGCGAGCCTTTTGAGCCTCGCGTTCGGCTTTGGCGGCCTCGATATATGGAGTCATGTCGATTGGCTTGCTGGGGGGCGGGATCAAGTTGTCGGCCATGGCCGCTACCACGCCGGTGGTGGCTAGGGTCACCAGGCCAAGCAGACCCAGCACAAAGGCGTGCTGCAAAGCGAGCTTTTTGTGGCGCTTGCGGTGATGGTGGCTTTTAGCCGCCGCCGAGCGCTTTAAAAAGGCGATTTTGGCTTTTTTGGTTCGGTGATGTTTGGGGATTTTTATATGCATCTGCCATGCAGAGTTAATACGTGAATTACTGTAACATAGTTTGTTTTAAAATGCTAATGCTTTGTCTAGAAGAAGTAGCGCCCCAGTGAGCTTAATCGCTGTTTCCATATTTGGCTTGGATCAACCTCGGTGATTCGGGCTGATTGGCGCTTGTCGGCTTCGAACTGGCGATCAAGTTGGCGGCAAAAGTCGGCGCTGGCTACCGTTAAATTGCACTCTTGATCGTGGTGCAGCGATCGAAAGTTCCAGTTAGCCGAACCAATGATTGCTTGGCGACCGTCAATCGTCATAAGCTTGGCGTGCAGTTTGGTGGGCTGATATTCGTAAATTTGAACGCCGGCTTTTAGAAGCTGGTCGTAGTAGGCCCGCCCAGCCTGAGCGGCTATCTCGTGCGAGGCATGAGGACCGTTTAAAAGTAGCTCAACCTTAACGCCACGCTTGGCGGTGCGAATGAGGGCTTGGCGCAGTGAGCGGCTTGGCCCAAAGTAAGCGGTAGTAATTTTAACTGCGGTGCGAGCCAGGTCGAGCGAGTCTGCAAACTGGCGACCTGCCGGCGACAAACGGTGAAGCCGTGGGGGCACGCTGTTTAGTATCTTGGCGCCGGTTAGGGCGGTTTTAAGTGGAGTCAGTTTGTGGCCGCTAAACTTGTTCCAGCTGTCTATGGCGCTGTTGTACATGGCGGTAATTGTGCCGCTATCGGTGATGCGAAAGTGGGTGTCGCGCCAGGCGGCTGGGTATTCGACGGTTGGTCTTTCCCAAAAATCGGCCCACCCCACCCCGCCGGTGTAGGCCACCCGCCGGTCAACAATAAGCAGCTTTTTATGCATTCGTCGGTTGTAGCTAGCAATGGTGCGCCAGCGCTTTGGCCTAAACCAGGTCCACTGAACTCCGGCGGCTCTCAACTTGGCCACCCGCTTCTCTCCTAGTGCCGATGAGCCATACCAGTCAGCAACAATGTACACCTCGACTCCTCGCTTAGCCGCCGTGGTTAAAGCATCAGCTAGCCGGTTAAATGATTTGCCGGGCAAGAAGCAAAAGTTGGCGTAGACAACCTCGCGCTTAGCCGCGGTGATGTCGCTAAGCATTCGAGTGTAGGCTTCATGTCCGCTAGGAATGATGGCGGGATCAAGTTGAGCCATGGCTAATGCGACCTCACGTACTGTTCGGCGGCTTTGCGCCCTTGATATATCAGCTCAACCTGCTCATCGCGGTTAATTGCAAAGTGTAGGTCGGATATTGAGCGCGTATCAATCTGAATGGTTCGACTCAGGTTCGCCTGATCATTTTCACTTACCCGCTCAATCCGCTCTCGCTGAATTCGCAGTAAAGCTCGAGCCAAGTTGATGGGGTGTTCACTGCTGCCCCTGACCTTGTCGGCCTTTTTGATGCCGGTCACCACCACACCCAAAGTGTTGCGGCTGGTGTCGTCATCAAACAGCTCAATCGGGTATGGGGAGGTAATCGCCCCGTCAATAAGTTGTCGATCGCCAAGTTGAACCGGCTGATATAAAAACGGAATAGAAGCCGAGGCTCGGACGGCCCGGGCAACCGATTGGGTGTCGGGGTTGAGGCCCAGCTTGTGGTAATCCCACGGTAAGCGAATGGTCTCGCCGCTTTTTAGATCGGTGGTGTTAACCACTAGCTGGTAGCGCTTGTGCGGCGCAATGTGTCGGCTTCTCCATCGTGGAATCTTAAGATCGGCAAAGCTGTGTACGCCAAGCTGGCCAAGTTCCTCTTGTAGCCATGCCTCCAGCCGACTGCCGTCGTCAACCCAGCGCTGACGAATCACGACTAAGCCAGCATTAATCCAAGAACGAGCATTTTCAGCCGCAATGGTTTGCGCAAACTCGGTAATGTCGAGCTCTTTAAGTCTTTGTATCGCTCGCTCCGGTGTCATGCCGGCTGCTAGTAGGGCGCCGATAATGGCGCCACCCGAGGTACCGGAAATCCTTTTAAAACGGTAACCGCTGTCTTGTAAAACCTGAATAGCACCAAGCTCCCCAATGACCTTCACCCCGCCACTCTCAAGCACCAAGTTAATGCGCTTACGCCGAAAAGTTTTCCACATATAGAATCCATTATAGCAAGTTTGATTCGGCTCCTGTTGGTGGGTAGCTAAGGCTGTCAATTGTGTCATATTTTTGTAACTTTGAACTATTGACCGATTTTTACAGCTTTGGTAATTTACAGTCTCGCGTCACTGTGAGGTGGGTTTACTGGTACCAAACGGCCGGCATAGCGATGCGTTGTTAAGCAAAGCAAAGGAGAAACATGCGTAAAATAGCGATCATGCTGCTAGCAATAGCGGCGGGAACGGTTATTGCCAGCGGGAGTGCACATGCCGCCGAGGGTAAAGCCGAAGACCAACCTAAGAAACACGTAGTCGTGGCGGGCGAATCACTTTCGTCCATCGCGACCGCAAACACATTGCCTTCGTGGAAGGTACTCTGGGATGCAAACTTGCAGCTCCAAAACCCCGACCAACTCAATGTTGGGCAAGAAATAACCGTGCCAACCACTCCGGTTCCTGAGCGAGCGCTGCCCGCGGGCTATGGCGCCCCAGTAGCGGCTCCGGCTCCTCAGGTAGCACAGCAGCCGGTAGCGGCGGCTAAGCCGGTTCAGACCCGCAAGGTTGCTCCAGCCGCTCCAGCCGTCAGTTCAGCCGCCAGCGGTGATCTGTTTGCTCGGATACGGGCAAGAGAGTCAGGTGGTAACTACGCCACCAACACCGGCAACGGTTACTATGGCGCCTATCAGTTTAGCCAGGGCACCTGGCAGAGCGTTGGCGGCAGCGGCCTGCCTTCAAACGCCTCGCCGGCCGAACAGGACATGCGCGCACAGATGCTGTACGCCCGTCGTGGTTGTAGCCCGTGGCCAAACACCTGTCGCTAGTTTTAGCTAACGCTTTAGGTTTTTAGCAACGTGAGGTCACCAGGTACCGGTGACCTCGGCATTATCTTAGTAACTTACCGTCTTGTCGGTCGGTACGATTGGATACCAGGTATTCCCGCGGTTGAGAGGGATCTCCTTGCCAGCCGCATCGGTAAGTTTGGTTCGATCCTGGTGCTGAGACTTGCTCCAGTTACCTTCTATCGCCTCTCCATCACGGAACACAACTGCCCGTCCACTACCTGGGGTGGCCATGATCGTCATCTGCTCGCCAATCCTTGACTTGCCGTAGCTGGTAGGCATATATTCAACCACCACATTTTTAACCTTTATCTGCTGGCCGGTATTACGGTCAACGTGAGGCTTACCCGCTAAAAAGCGATTGTAGCAGTTACAGGCGGCATCGTAGCGATATTCAACCTGGAAGTCGGCATAGGAGTAATTGATGCCGATGATTGGGTGTAAAGGGCTCTTGGCAGGAGCATCGTTTTGGCGTGGCGATACCTTAAACTCGGCCGGCTTGTCCCAGCCATTCTTTTTTAGCAGTGCATCCATCAAGTTGCTGTTGGTGTAAGCGTTGTGTGGCGCGATACGGTCGCTAGTACGGAAGAAGCTGTTACCGTTGTAAAACTGGTTTATGTCTTTAAGGCCGGTTGGGCCAACTAGGTCAAGCGCTGCGGCATTGCCGCCAACATGGGCTACCGGTGAGTTAAACTCCAGCCCCCAGTCAACAAAGTAGGTTCGAAGCGACCGCACTGGGCCAATATTGGCAGGGCGCTCGTCTAAAAAGAAAGCTAAGAATCGAGTGATGCCACCTTCGGCTAAGGCTTCGTAAACCACGCCAGCCTGGCTCAAGCCTGACTGCGGTCTGGCATCTGGGTGATTCTCTATCACTACACCCAGAATCGGTCGGTCGGCCAGCTCGGGGGCAATCTGTACACCGGTAAGCGGCGAGGCCTTAGTTTTTGGTTTCTCTGGCCGTGGCAGTAGCTGGGCCTCTTTTATTGGCGTGGGGTGAGTTACTACGTAGTAAGCCCAAGCCGCGGTTGGCAGTATTAAAAGTAGGCCCACAATTAAGATTGTTCGGGTTCGGTGGGTCGATATAAAGCGCTTAAAACGGGTCCAGCGGCTTGGGTGGGCCTCTTCCGGCATCTTTAGGTCATCAACCACCGGGGTGCCATCGTCAACTTGAATCGATGACTCATCAATAACTGAGTCGATATCGGATTCAGGAGGAGTTTTTTTAGCTGGTTGAGGAGCTTTACTCATACCCTCATTGTAGCAAAAAGCTTACGCTTGGGTAAGCGGCCGGGTCGCAGCAATGTCGGCCTTGAGCTCGTCTCGCACACTCATGATCAACGACTCGAGGCGCCCAAGTTCATAATTGGTATTGATGCGTACCTCGCCGACAGCTTTCGTTATCATGGCGCTCATATCTGTACGGATGTTGAGCTCGGTAATATCCAGTCGTTGAAAAATTTTGTCAGCCACATGGTCGACGTAAGCCTCAACCTGCTTAATTTCATCCCTCAGATCATCTTTGGTGGCGAAGGTCTCCATGCGACCTTCGATTGAGCCCATGCGCCCTTCGATAGAATCAAGTCTACCTTCCACCGAGCCGAGCCTGAGCTGTATGGCTTCAACTACCTCTAAAATTTTATGTTGTGTGCTAATTTCGGTCTGTGCCACGCCTCTCCCCTCTTTATGTTTTATGGTTGATTTTAGCCTAGCAAACCAAGATTAAATAATTATTAACAATGCGAAAGAAAATAGTTTAATCGCTTAAGAGAGCGCTCTTTTCCGATAACATGCAAAGTTTCAAACAGCCCGGGTGAAGCCGATTGGCCGGTTACCGCGGCTCGAATCAAGCCAAACAAATGACCGGTTTTAAGACCCTCTCCTCCAACCAAACCGCGCAACTTCTTTTCGAGATCTGCTTCGCTAAAATCGCTGGCTTCAAGTAAGTTAATAATCTTTGGCAACAAGTCCTTAACCTGATCGTCCGCTAATTGTTTGGTAATTAAACGCTTATCGACGGCCGGTTCCGTAAAAAAGAATTCGGTGAGTCCGGGCAATTCAGCCAAAAACTTAAGTCGCTCTTGGACCAGCCCCAGCACCTGTTTTTTATAGGCTGCATCTGCTGCTTGGGCTGATTCGGGCCAAAAGTTCTCGCTGCGCCGGTAAAGCTCTTCTAGCGACAGCTGGCGGGCATAGTGACCATTCATCCAGTCGAGTCGTTCTGGGTCAAAAACGGCCGGGCTGGACTGGATTCGATTGGTGGCAAACACCTTGATTAGTTCTGCTTTGGTGTAAAACTCCTTGGTTGTGCCGTCGTTAAAGCCGAGGCTGGCTAAGTAGTTAAATATGGCTTCGGGCAGATAGCCGGCATCACGATATTCCAGGGCCGACTTAGCGCCATGACGCTTACTTAGTTTTGCCTTGTCCTGGCCTAAAACTTGGGGCAGATGAGCGTAGACCGGCGGCTTCCACCCAAAGGCATCATATATCAGTAGGTTTTTAGGTGTGGTCGAAATAAACTCCGAACCTCTAAAAACGTGGGTAATATCCATGGCGTTATCATCAACCACCACGGCAAAGTTGTAGGTTGGGAAGCCATCGGACTTAATGGCCACAAAATCATCCAGAACCGAACGGTCCCAACTCTGATCGCCCCAGACCGCATCGGACCAAGTCACTTTGGGGCCATCTTGGACCAAAAAGCGAATCACGTACGGGTCATCGGGATTATCGGGGTTGAGCTTGGCCATCGCCTTAGTAAAGCGGAACGGCTGCTTGGCGGCCTGAGCCTCTTGGCGTAGCTTTTCTAGTTGTTCGGCCGAGGTGTAGTCACGGTAAGCCTTACCCTCCTCAACCAGCTGATTGGCAAAATCCTGGAACTGCTGCAGGCGCTCCGACTGAATATAGGGCGCATATTTTGAGTTGGGATTTTTGGGACTTTCATCGGTTTCAAGGCCCATCCACTCAAACGTTTCATATATGTAGTCAAGCGCCTCGGGGACCAAACGCTCGCGGTCGGTATCTTCAATCCGCAAAATAAATTTGCCATTAGTATGGCGGGCATACAAATAACTAAATAGAGCGCTGCGCAGGTTGCCAATGTGTAGGTATCCGGTTGGGCTAGGGGCAAAACGGACGCGGATGGGTTGCTTCATACCCTTAGCTTACCTGATATTTGCCGGTGTCGGCAACTACAGTCCAAGCTCATTCAGATCTACGGCGACCCAGTCATTACCCTCTTTGCGTAAAAGATGCACGGTGTGGGCGATTTCGCGCTCATTGTAAATGGTCTCAATGCGGTTGGCGGTGCCGCCGCGATGGCTGTAGTGCGACTTACGATCGATAATGGCTGGGCCGGTGTGACGTTCAAGGCGGAGAGTTTGGCCATCTTTAACAAACTCAAAGAACTCGACCTGTGCGGTTAGATCTGGCCGGTCCTCTAGCGGTCGAGCTTCGCGGCCGTGGCGGTCAAACCCCAGTTTGATATCGATGGCTTCGGTAAGGCGTTCCCAAGCCGAGTCGGTCATAGTCCGTAGGCAATTTTAAGGACTTGTTCTTGGCTCAATCGCGAGGTGCCCTCTACGGTATACCATACGCCATGGTTAACCCAGCTGGCTCGATCGCCAAACAAGTAGATGGTTAGACCTTGGCCTTGAACCGCTAAATACTGGTCGCTTTGGCGCCCAACAAAGTTTTCGCGTAGCGAGTTAGAATCCCAGGCGGTGCGCCGCTGGATGATTTGCATCTCACTATCCTTGTTGGTGGACTGGAATGTGAGCGTGAGCTGGCCGGGCGCTACGGCAGCCGGTCCAACCTGGCGGTAGCTTGATGGCACATAGGTTGGCAGACTGGCTTGTACGCCGGCTTGAGTCGCCGCTGAGCGAAAAGCTAGCTTAGGCGAGTTTTGCATCCAGATTAAACCGCCGATAATGGCGATAGCAGCAACCGCGGCGGCAGCGCTGGCAAGCCCGGGTAGCGGCTTGTTAGAGGGGCTTGGACTAGCAAGGGTTGTGTCGGCGGCATTGTGTAGTGCTTGCTCAAGGGCCGGCGAGGTTGGCACAGGGGCTGCTTCGGCGGCTGGATTAGCCGCTGCCGGGGCTACCACCGAGTTTGGTACTAGAGGCTCGCTGGCACTGGCTGATTTGGCTTGTACCGCTGGGTGCGATGGGAAGCGCTTAACCAATGGGTGGGTTTGGCTGGCCGCACTTGGTTGAGGTGTCATTGGCACTGCTGCTAAGGCTGGTTGGGCCGGTGCTTCTGGAGCTGGGGCGGTAATGGCTGTCGGAGCCAAAGCGGTTGCGGCGGTAACGGCGTTTACACCGGTAGGGGCTACCACTGCTGGTGGTGGCGGTACCGCTGGGCCCTGCGGCGGCTTGGGTGGTTGAACTGGCTTGGGCGCCACGGGGGTTTTTGAGGCGACGATCGGTGTGGCCGCTTTTGCCTCACTGTTGCTTGGAGCCGCTGGTGAGCCTGAGCGTAGGTCAAGCACCCCAGGCTTGGCCGCCCCAACTTGCTGGCCGTGAAGCTGAGTGGCGGCTACCGGGGCTGGTCGGGGGCCGGACGGTTTGATGTCGGACATAGCCCGAGGGGCAGCCGACTGAGCGTCAAGTCTCGTACCGCAGTTGCTGCAGTATCGCTTGTTGCCAATAATCACAAACCCATTCTTATGACAGTTTGAACATTCCATCGAGTGCAAGGTCACCTTTATTATGCTTATGGTACAACATTAATGGTTGCCTGACTAGGCTTAAGCGTTACGCTTGGCTTGGTTAAGGCGACGTCCCTGTTGGTAGACTCGCCACATAAACCGTGGAATCGCTCGCTGCCGCTCCAGCCGACTGGGTTCCAGCAGCAGTCTCCAAAGCCACTCTAGGCCAATCTTTCGCCACCATTTAGGGGCTCGCTTGCGGATGCCACCAAAACTGTCGTAATCAAAGGTGCCACCCTCGCCGATCAAGACACCGCGCTGTAGCTCATTAGCTAGCCTAGATATGACCAGCTCTTGTAGGGGAAACCCTAGTCCAACCAGAATAACGTCAGGCTGCTTTTGCTTAAGCTCGGTGGTTAGCTCATTAAGAACCGCCTGATCGCTTTCAAGCGCCTGCAAGAGCGCATGACCGCGTAAGCCGCCTAACTCCCCTGGGCGAGTACCAACAATTTTTAAGCCTGGTAGCTGCTGCAAAATAGCTGCCGTGGTAGTGGCAATTGAGCCGTTCTTGGGACTGCCTATCAGGTACACGCTTAACTTTTGCTGATCGCAGTTTTGCAGCAGCTTCCAGGTAAAGGTTGCGCCGCTAAACCTTTCTGGGATCAATTTGCGGATAGCAGCAGGGCGCAACATGATGCTCGCGGCCAGCCACAGCGCCCTGCCCCACCAGCGCTTACCCCCGTATAGATACTGGGCGGCCCATTGGGTCGACACGCCATCCGGTAGGCAAAGGTAGCTCTGGTTGAGTACAGCGCGTATTTTTGGGTCACCGGAAGCGGCGTCGTAAAACTCAACATATGGTTTGGTTACATAACAAGCACCATTCTGTTTGGCGCGAGCGGATATTAACTCAACCGCTTGTCGCATGGTGAGACTATCGGTTGTAACGCCCAAAATGTCGTACTGCTTAGCCGACATAGTCTTGGTACCTTTGGCTGACATAGCTCTGTATTTTATCGGCAAAGCGTTGCTGGCTAAATTTCTGAGCCTGATCGGTCAGGGCTTTGGTTTTAAAATCCGAAGCCTTGAATGTTTTAAGTGACTCTACCAAAGAATCAGCTGTAGGCTGGTTAAAGAAACATCCAGTAACACCATCAACCACCGTTTCAGTTAGGCCGCCCTTGTTGTAGGCAATGACCGCGGTTCCTCCGGCCATCGCCTCAACCGGCGCAATGCCAAAGTCCTCTTCGTTGGCAAAAATTAAGGCTTGAGCTTCAGCAACCAACTTAGATCTGGTGGCGCTATCAACGTATCCAGCAAACTCGATTGTAGGCCCAGCCAGTTTTTCTAACCTCGCCCGATCGGGACCGTCACCAATTACAATCAATCGTCGTTTTAATTGGTTGCAAGCCGCTATGGCAAGGTCGATCTTTTTGTACGGTGTTAACATACCCAGGGTCACAAAGTAGTCTTGTTTTTGGTCGGGTTTGACCGGCTTGAACTGCTCAACCTCAACCCCCGGATAGATGACGGCATCCACCTTTTGGCGGTAGTACTTATTGATGCGAGCAGCGGTGGTTTGTGAGTTGGCTACCCAGCTATCGACGCGTTCGGCACTATAGTAGTCCCATAGACGCAACTTGGAGGTTAAGCGGTGAATTACGGCTCGGCGCAAAGGCCCGACCTTTTGCTCATTTAGGTAGCGTGGCCAGTAGTCCCACACAAAACGAGTTGGGGTATGGCAGTAGCAGACGTGGAGCGTTTCGGGTTTGGTGATGACGCCCTTAGAAAATGCTGCCGAAGATGATATCACCACATCGTATTGGCTTAAATCAAACTGCTCAATAGCGGTTGGAATTAACGGTAATAGGTATCGGGATCGTCGCTGCAGCCAGCGAGGCAAGCGCTGTAGCCAGCTAGTACGAATCCGTGAGGGGTCGATACTGCCTCCGGCCTCTTGGTTGTAGATTAAGGTGTGAATTGGAGCTTCCGGATAAATTTTAGCCAACTGCTCAAGCACCCGTTCGGCACCACCATATTTGGTGTTGAGCCAGTCATGGACCAAGGCTACCTTCATGATTCAGCTCCAATGTAGGCACCCGCCATCGCCCAGTACACCAGGGCGGTCGAGCTATCGGCCCAGCCATGTAGAGCCAGGTTTAAGACCGCTATGCCAGCCAGACTAGACACTAAGGCGGTGGCCAGCGGAGAATGTTCATGCCGCTTGAGCAGTTGAAGCGCTAAAATGATTTGAATAATAAGAAACAGCGCCAACCCGACAAAGCCGGTTTCAATACCAATTTGAAGATACTGACTTTCCGGTATTAGTGGCCTATCGGTGTGGTAAGAGGCTGGGCCAGCGGTCCCAAGGCCCTGGCCCAAAGGCTGGCGCAGCAGCTCCTGTTGGCCGGTTTGAATCGCTAGCCCATGTAGCTCGGTTGAGGTTTGGTAGCCGGTGGCTTTTATGCTTCCGTGGAACAGGTAGTACTGCAGGGTTGATGAGCTGGATGACAGGCTAATTAAGATGTTCAAACCAATTGCTGCCGTCACAATACCGATTAAAGCCGATGGCAGCCTCCACCTACTTGGTAGTCGCAAGATTACTATTACGCCAATCGCTACAATTGCGCCAATCCAGGCGGCGCGAGAGTGGGTGTGCCACAGCGCCATGCCGGTGGCCAGCAACATAATTGGCTGCCACCAGCGAAATTGTCTAATCATTAGTGCTGCCACCAGTGCCAGAGGTAGCAACAAAAAACTGCCGAGCTGCAAGGCGCCGCCGAGCGTGGCAAAAGCGCGGATAGCAGGCAGAGCCGGATCGACCAGCATGTAAGGTGTAATGGTTGAGCTGCTATAGCCAAAACCGCTCAAAAACTCTTTGGGCAGAATATAAACCTGTAATAGCGCTAAAGTTACTACAATTGCGCTGGTAGCGAGCAGAACTTTTACCAGGCGCTGCACCAGCTTGGGATCGGCTACAACGGCGGCAATTGCAGCCACTACTAAAGGCTCTAAATCGGTTTTAGCGCCAAACACAGCCGCGGTCGCGCCCGGCCAAGCCGCTAAGGTCACCAGCGTGGCAATCGCTACAAAACCAGCTACGGCATACCATAGCGGCTGCCGCCAGCGTTGTAACACGCCCGGATTTTTATAAACGTACCATACCGTCAAACTCACCAATATTAAGGTTAAGAGCTCCTTCCACGATTGCCAGGCGGCTTGATGGCCAAACAACGAGCCCAGCCATACGCTTAAAAAGGCATGAAACGGCATTATTGCAACTATTAGTACAGCGCCCCACTGAATGGTGCTGCGTAAGGAGTCTGAACTTACCTTAAAGGAGCTCATCTTAAGACAGCCCAGCCAGACTTCGCTTGTACTCACCAAGGTTATCAAGGGCGATTCCAGCCCCTCTGGCTACACACAGCTGAGCATCTTCGGCCACCACGCAGGGTACCCCGGTGATGCTGGTTAGTAACTTGTCTAGGTCGGTTAGTAGGGCACCGCCTCCGGTTAAAATCATGCCTCGATCGATAATGTCGCTCGAAAGCTCCGGTGGAGTCTGTTCGAGCACGCTTTTAATTGCCAAGACAATTTTTTCTAACTCGTCAGCCATGTAGGTGGTAATCTCGCTGGCGGTTATGGTAACGGTTTTTGGCAGGCCGGCCACTACATCACGCCCACGCACCTCCATGGTTTTTTTGGTTTTTGGTGTCAAAGCGCTACCAATGGTGTGTTTAATTTGTTCGGCGGTTTGAGCGCCAATAGCGAGGCTGTGGTTGCGGCGAATCCCCTCAGCAATAGCGGCATCAAGTTTGTTACCTCCAACTCGAACCGAGTTTTGGGCCACTACGCCACCCAGGCTCAGGATCGCAATTTCGGTGGTGCCTCCACCAATGTCTACTACCATGTTGCCGGCCGCCGCCGCAATTGGAATACCGGCACCAAGCGCGGCCGCAATTGGCTCACGAATAATATAAGCGGCACGAGCGCCACCGGCTAAGGTTGCATCAACCACCGCCCGCCGTTCAGTTGAGGTCGCCCCCGCCGGTACCGTAATCATGATATCGGGGCGGGTTAAACGAAATCCGCCTAGCACCTTGTTGATGTAGTGCTTAATCATGGCTTGAGTGATGTGGTAATCGGCAATCACACCATCTTTAAGTGGGTGTGAGGCGACAATTGTGTCGGGGGTGCGACCAAGCATCTCTTTGGCGTCCTCGCCAATCGCCACAATACTTTTGTCGGCAGTACTGACCGCCACCACACTTGGCTCGTTAATCACCAAGCCGCGCTTTGGTTCATAAACCAATACGCGAGTGGTACCTAAATCAATTGCCAGACGCTTTCCGAACATACTGCCATGTATTATACCGGCACCTACTCAACCATGCCACCTGAGCTTTAATTTTTAGGCTGTCTGGCGTATAGTGTAAGTCGATTATGTTACGTCGAATCATTATTATTGGCGGCTACATACTAGGCGCTGTCATTGTTATTGGCGGCACCGTAGTTTTGGTAGCTTACGGGAACGGCTACAGCTATGACTTGAAGGCTGGGCGGTTGGTTCATCGTGGTTTATTGCTGCTTGAATCTAAGCCGTCAAATTCCGCCGTTAGCTTAAACGGACGCGATCTTAACGACACCACGCCTTATCGTAAAAGCCTTGAGGGTGGCACCTACACCTACTCTTTAGCCAAAGATGGCTACCGAACTTGGACCAAAGAGGTTGAGATAATTCCTTCGAGAGTAACGGCAACACAGTATGTATTGCTTATGCCCCAGCGCTTTGAGGTTAGCGATATTTCAACCTACCCAGCGATCCAGCAGTTTGTGTCTAGCGGCGATCGCAGTCGCATAGCCTATATTGTCCCTGGTGGCCAGGAGGCCGGGCTTTGGATGCTTAATGCGCGTAACCAAAAAACCGAGCGGATTTACACCATTCCTCTTGACCCAGCCGGCCAGCCGCTAGAGAAGCTAGAGGTTCTGTCGTGGGCCGATGATGCCTCTAAAGTACTCGTTAAAAAGACGAGTGCCGCTGGCGAGACCGGTCTAGTATTGGCCGCCAATGGTTCGGGCAGTCCAATTGATTTAAATGACATGTTTAAAACCAACGTTTTGGCTTCGCGCTTTAGTAAGGCCGATAGCAGTCAGTTGCTATGGTCCTCACCCGAAGGTTTGCGACGGATCGATATCAATGATCGCTCGGTATCAGAGCCACTGGCTAGAGGCGTTTTGGCATATGCTGATGCCGGGGACCGTATATTTTACGTTAGCAACGCTACCCCCAAGCCGTCCTTATGGCAGGTAAACCGCGGTGGCCAAAAGCGACAACTGGTTGAAAGTTTGCCGCCAAGCGCCAGTTACGATGTGGCTTACTCATCCTATATTAATGTGCCGCAGGTAGCTGTGGCAGTTCCGGATCAACAAAAAACTCTGCTTTACCCTAATGTTGATGCCGATTCACTAACACCGATTGCGGTTCAAACGCCATCGGGCAACCTTAGCTTTAATGGAGATGGCCGCTTCTTGCTCATAACCTCCGCCGCTGGCGTAGCAAACTACGATCAAGAGCTATCCAAGCTGTACAATCTATCCACCGGCTCCAGCCCAATCGGCGGCATTAGCTGGTTTGATAACTATCATTTGCAGTACGTTCAGGATGGCAAGGCGGTGTTATCCGAATACGACGGTAACTATGCCACCGGCATTACCCGAGTAAATGGTTTACCGCCCTTTAATTCGCCTGACGACAAATCGCTATTTGTGGTTGCTCAGACCTCTAGCGGCTCAATGCAGATTCGATCTATTCAGATCCGCCAGTAACCTTTCGCCACCAGTTTGCTAACTGATCGGTTAGGTTGGTTGAGGTCCCGGTAAGCTGCTTGCCGTCAAAATCGCTGGTTGATTTGGCCGCTGGCGCAGTCGTGGTTGGTTCGGGGCTGATTTGCTTAGCTTTTACAATAAAGCGTCGCCAGCTCGTACCTGGTGGTGTACAGGTGATTAAGGTTAATTGGTGTGACCCGTCGCTATTGAGCACGCTCAAGTCGTTAGGCTCCACTACCTTGGTTTCGGTTACCTGGTAAACGTACTGCTGGGAGTTGTAGTTAACCGTAAAGCTATCGCCAACCGCCATGCGCTCTAGCAGTACAAAAACAAACTTATAGTTACCTGGCTCCCACCAGTCGTTCGAGGAGTGACCAAATATTACACTATTGCCCGGCTCTCCGGGGTTGGCGGTATTGGCATAGTGCACCACACCAGACTGCAAGTCCTTTTGAATTTCCGACTCCACATTGCTCTTTGCAAACACTATCGGTGCGGTGACGTTTATCTTGGGTATGCTGATCACCGGGTCGGGTCCGACCTGCGGAGTGGTGTTAGTAGAAACGGTGGCCGGTTTATCCGAGGTTAAATAACTAATTTGGCTTAAAAAGATTGGCGCCTTGTAAACCAAGAAAAGTAAGGCGAAGGTGGCAATACCGATGCCAAATGGTCGCACCTTGTCGAATAATTTTCGCCATGTGGGTATTGAATGACTTGGCTCCTCAAAGTGCTCACCCGGTAGGTCAACCGGTATGGCAACATCAGCTGTTGGCAGAATCGGCGCGGTTTGGAGTGGCTTGCGCAATAGGCCGGTCGGCGCGGTCTGTTCAGCCGCGATGCTAGTAGGTTGCACCAACCCAACTAGCTGCTCCTTGTCTGGAGCAGCGTGCTGCTGGTAGAGGTCCGGTAGCTCGGCAATCCGTTTTCGGGCCTGGGTGGCTGCGTCGGGATCGTTGGCTTTGCGGCGGGCCGGTTGAGTTGGAAATCGGGCGATGTGGGCGTGACTCATTAAAACCATTTAATTCACTATACTTATATGGTAATCTTTTTACGTTCGTTCTCCAAGGAGTAGCTGAATTTTACAGCAATACGTGCGCCGCTGTGGTGGAATTGGTAGACACGCGGGACTCAAAATCCCGTGAGGGCAACCTCATGTCGGTTCGAGCCCGACCAGCGGTACCAGGACTTATAGACTTGTTTATTTGTAGTTTTGCAAACTTAAGATTCGATTGGTCTTTGCTCCAGTCGAACTATTCGCAAGGTGTGATCGTCTAGTCTGTCGGTAGTTACGTCAATTTTCCGATGAACCATTTCCATAGTTTTTTCAATATGCTTAACACGATTTTCTAATCCATCCATGCGTAAGTCCTGCCTTGCAAACCCGCGCTCAACCTTTGACTCAAGCTTATCGAACCGACCCTCCAGCGAATCAAACCTATTTTCTAGTGAGTCCAATCTGCCTCCAAATGCGCTAAAACTTTCGCGCAACTGGTTGACGGCATGAAGCACGGCTTCGATTGTGGCTGATTGATTTGATGCGGCTTTGTTCATAAACTACCTCACTTGTTTATATTAGCCCTAATATCTCACACAAATATTAAATAATTATTAAACGGACTTCTCGGTGGGGATTTTAGTTGCAATAATGTAAAACTTATCGGCGTAGCTAGGTAGGTCGCCTGCCCTCATGTACTCGGTTTTAAAGCCGTGTTGGCGAAGGACGGCCATAATTTCTTCTGGCTGCCATAGGTGAAAATACCGGCCAGCCACCTTGTGATTCCTCCACATCTCACCCTGACCGAGCATGAATGAGCAGGCCAAAACACCACGCGAGGTAAGTGTTTCGTGGGTCTTTTTGAGTACTGAGTGGAGCTCCTCATTATTAAAGTGCAGAAAAACGCAGTTTGCCAGGACCATGCCATATGATCCACCGATGTCGTCGGTAATAGCATTAAGCTTGTCGGGGCTAAGCCCTCGCTCTTTTAATATCTTCAAAAAACCATCAACGATGTCCGTGCAACGAATATCATAACCAAGATCCTTGATATAGACGGCATCACGACCGGTGGCACTCCCTAACTCCAATATCTTTTGATTGACGGGCATCATCTTAAGCGCAAGATCAATCCACTCACGCGGCATATTGTTGCAGGTGCTAGCTGTTTTATCGACAAACTTATCGATGTTTTCTTCATATACCTGGATGGTTTTTTTGTTAGTATCGGTAAAATCCACGTTAATCCTCAAACTTGTTAAAAACTCGGCGAATTGCCTGGGACGTAGCGCTGACTGTGGCTAGGTCGGCCTCTGTTAGTTGACCGGCGACATAAGCTGCTGTAGTTAGGGCCGTAAATGGCTTGTCGCGATGCTGGAGCCAGAAGATCGAGGATAGGGCGGTTACTATACCCTGCCGCCCAGATAGGCTGGTTTTGAGCGGCGTGACACTGATCTCTCCTTCGCTAGCTACGATCATCTCTTGGTCAAAGATGACATAGCTGCAGCGACTAATATCAATAAGCTGTTGCAGAATCTCTAGCTTACCAATCATGCCGCTGTTGGGCTTGATGGCCAGAGGCATGTGATGGTTATTGGCGAGTGCAAACAAGCCGTTCATGGTCGCGGTAACTAGTGCTTTCGGGTTGCCGGTAATTAAATCAGGATAAAATTTAAGCGTTCCGATGGTCTCCTCGGTAATAACTACCGGCTGTTCGGTTTTTTTAATTAGCGACTCAATTAAAATGCCGGTTTCTGAATTATTGGTTAAGTTGGCGCCAATAATTACCGCGTCATAATCCTTGGCTAAATGCTCAAGCTCACCAAGTGCTGCCCTCCCCAGCGAGCCAGATGCGGTAGCTGGCAAAAAATGACCAAACTCTCCCCCGCCAATTAAAGGCTTTAGCGTGTCCGGTAAGGCAGCTTGAACATAGCCCGCTCCGGCTGCTTCGGCAACCTGATAAATCGCCTGCACCTGGCTAAACTCATGTTTGTGTCCGCCGACAATCAGCAGTCTGCCTCCCCGACTCTTTAAGGTCGGTCGGCTCCATAAAATTTCCGGAAAGAGCGGCTGATCGGTTTGGTTGGTGAAACTGACCGGCATTGGCGTTAAGCGGTCAGCTCTCGCAGCTTATCGAGGTTAGGCTTGTCTGGGCCCTTACCATCTAAACCTGGAACTTCTAAGATTCCGACCTTGTCTTTGACCCGCGGGTTATTAAGAATTGCTCGAAAACCATCCTCTCCAATAAATCCTTTGCCAATGTTTTCGTGTCGGTCGCGTTTACTACCTAGTTCGGTTTTAGAGTCGTTTAAGTGGAAAACCGGCATTTTGTCGAGCCCAATCAGCTCATCAAATTTAGCCAGCGCCGCCTCCCAGCCATCCACGGTGTTGACTTCGTAGCCACCGGCAAACATGTGGCAGGTATCAAGGCAGAAACCCAGCCGTTCATCTCGGCCCATAGCTTCGTATATGGCCGCTAGCTCCTCAATACAGTTGCCGACATTACCGCCTGAGCCGGCCGAAATTTCAAGTAGCAGCCGGCTGTCTTTAACCGGTTCAAGGACGGTCTGCAAGCTTTCAACCAGCTTATCCATGACCGCTTCAACCCCCAGCCCCTTGTGTGATCCCATATGCGTCACAACACCCTTTACTCCCAGCTTTTCAGCGTTCTCCATGGTCTGTTTGGCAGCGGCCACCGATTTGGCGCGCAAGCCATCATCTGGCGTGCCATAGGCGGTCAGATACATCATGTGGATATAGGTGGGCATATCAATTTCGGCAGCAGCTTGCTTAAACTTTGTAGCAATCTCGTCATCGTAGACGGGCTGCTTAAAGGTGCGAGGGCTGCCAGCAAAAAACTGGAGCACCTCTGCCCCCATCGCTTTGGCTCTTGCCGGTGTGCCCGGCAGATTGCCGGCGGTTGAGATGTGTACGCCATATTTCATGGCCTTAGTATACCGGTAATTTAAGGTTAAAGCCTAACAATTGGTTAATTTGGCTACTTCTTTCTTCCGTACTCCGGTTGCGGTAACTGCTCGTAGTAAACCATTTGGTGCGACGCTTCTTGGTGCTGCCAGACCATCAATTCGGCATCTTCTTGCTCGTAGCCTAGGGCTACCAACTTTTGAACCTTATTAATTGGATCGAGATTTGCATCCAATACCGCATGCGCCCACTTGCGGTTGCGATGTTGTTTTAGCGTTGCCATAAACTTGCCCTCCACCTTTAAGCTCATCCTAAGTTAGAGGCTGAAGTTAAGCATTGGTCATCTTGCCAACTTTGCTACACTAGGGTGGATGAGTTACACATTGTCTTCAGATCAGGCCCAGGCCATGCGAACCATTGGCGCCTGGTTTAGGACCAAGCCGTCGCCATATTTAACTCTGGGCGGTTACGCCGGCACCGGTAAAACAACCTTGATCGGATATGTGCGCCAGGCGCTCAAGGAGAACTATCCTGACACCAAAGTCGCTTTTTGTGCCTTTACCGGCAAGGCGGTTCGAGTGCTAGAACAGACCTTGCGTCGCCAAAAAATAGTCCGTCGCAGCGACACCATTGGTACAATTCACAGCTTAATCTACAACACTGAGACCGATGCTAGCGGACATGTGGTTGGCTGGCGACGCAAGTCTAACTTGGACGTAGAGCTAATTGTGGTTGATGAGGCCAGCATGGTGACCGCAGACATCTGGAACGATCTACTGGCCTTTAAGATACCCATCTTGGCGGTGGGTGATCACGGCCAGCTTCCTCCGGTGGGCAGCAACTTTAATTTAATGGCCGAACCAATGATTAGGCTTGAGCGGGTTTACCGCCAGGCCATTGATAGCCCAATTATTGAGGTCGCGACCATGGCTCGCACCACCGGTGAGATACCGGCCGGGAAGTACGGCGAAGCGGTACTCAAACTTGACCGGGCTAGCGATATGATTGGCCATCAGATGGAGGAGCTGTTAGAGCAATGGCGGCCGGACTGGCTGGTTCTTTGTGGCTACAATCACACTCGCGTTAAGCTCAACCACACACTGCGCGCCAAGTTGGGGTTTGAGGGCGACGAGCCGGTAGCGGGAGAGCACGTGATTTGTTTGCGTAACCACTCTACCGCCAAGCTGTATAACGGCATGACGGGGGTAATTGAGCATCTGCGTCCAGCCGAAAATGACCCGGACTCATTGTGGTGGCAGGCCGAGCTTAAGATCGATGATCGGGCCTACGATGGCTTTTTATTGCGCCAGCAGTTTGGGGCTAGCGCTACCGTCTCGCCGGTACCCGATCCGCCAACCGGCAAAAAGAATCGAGGCGACTTGTTTGATTTTGGTTACGCCTTGACTGTGCATAAGGCCCAGGGCTCACAGGCCGATACGGTGTTGCTGTTCGAAGAGCGCAATCGTCACATGAGCGATGAGGACTGGCGGCGCTGGTTGTATACGGCTGTTACCCGAGCCGAGCGCCAGTTATACATTATTGGCAACTAATTGACTTTGCCGGCGTCAGCAACTCGGCTATACTGGTTACGATAAAGAAGGCAGACATACATGGCAGAGACACAGCAGCCGATCGAAGAAAGTACTTTAGACGCAATTCAACGCTTAATGCTTGAGATGGAAGAAACTCGCAGCAAGGCTAAGGTAATGCGCGACAACCTCAAAGATGTTTTGTTGCAGAATCAAGAATACCAGGAGCTACAAGAAGAGATTAAGGAGCTAACCGTTAAGCGTCAGCAAGCCAAGAAACTGCTTGAAGCCGACCGTGATTATCAAACAATTAACTCGGAGCTAGAAGAGCTAAAGTTTAAATTGAAGGATCTTCAAGAGATCATGAGCCACCACTTGGTTACGCACTACAACCAAACTCAAGAGACTCAAATTAAAGATACCGATGGTGAGGTGCGCCCGATTATCTTGAGCGCCAAAGTCGGCAAGCCAGAACTGTTCATCCCCAGCGAGTAACTACTCGTTACCGGTTTGGCGCTTGTCGTTAGATTCGCTCACCGGGCAGCCAGCCCACAGCCCGCGCTTAGCCTCGCGCGCTTGGCGTTCCCAGCTGCGAAATAGCTCTAGCTTGCTGTTTGGAAAAATCGTATAAGCAAAAGCAAATCCCTGCTCAACCATGTGCTGGTTGTAGAATGTGCCATCCTCTAAATAAGCGAACCTAAGTAGGCGTTGGTACTTGTCGCGATCACCACTCTCCGGATCTCCCTCTAGCCTAACCAGCTTGCCCTTGAGTAAGTGCTTGGCTTCGTCGCTCGCCGCCCGACCAAAGCACTGCACCGGCTTGCGCGGATCCTTCGTCTCTGGAGTGTCGATACCGATTAGGCGAACCGTTTCGGTTACGCCGGCAATTTTAACCTTAAAGGTGTCGCCATCGCTAACCTCAACCACCCGGTGGTATCCCGGAGGGGTGCGTTCGGGATCCGGTAATCTTAAATCACCGGTTTGAGTCACGCCTGCCCCCAGGGCGGATAGACCCACCAAAGCCACGGCAATTAATAACTTTTTAATATACCGGCGAGGCACTAAGCGTTTAAGCGATTAAATTTGTGATTAGTAATAAATAAGCTGTTGCGGGCAATAAATCGCCACGGCTTATCAGCCGCCTGGCGAATGCCAATTCGTGGTGTGGCCTTAATCTCGAGCAATTTCACAGCTGGCGTAATAAAAAGTTTCTCCTCCATTAAACTCATTCCGTTTTGCTCATGCAGTATACCCATTGCCTGGACCAACTTGGCTGGTCCGCTGCATAGGTTGTGCAGCTCGTCTGTCCCGCGGCGTGCTTTCATTAACTCAATCCCCTGCGATGGCTGCAGGGCTCGAATCAATACTGCCTCCGCCCTACCCTCCGGACCAGCTACCACGTTCATGCAGTAGTGCATGCCATAGGTGAAGTAAATATAGGCGTGACCGGCCGGACCAAACATCACCGCGTTGCGCTTAGTTTGGCCGCGAAAGCTGTGGCTGGCCTCGTCATCTTGGCTGTAGGCCTCAGTCTCCACAATAATCCCAGCGGTCGTTCCCTGCTCGGTGGTATGAACCAGCTCACAGCCAATTAGGGCTTGAGCTAAGGTAACGGCATCTTGCTGGTAGAAGGATTCGGTTAGCATTTCCTTATTATACCGTTTGCTGATTAAGGAATTCTTATGTGCAAACGGCTAGTCAAACAGCTCGCCGAGCCAGTTGTCTTTGCGCTTGTGCGGCTTGTGGTAGCCACCATGCCCATCATGATGGCCATTATCCTCGTACCGTTGCTCTGGGCGCTGCTGTGGCTGCGGAGTCGGTGCAGCCACAGCCCCACCACGCTCAATAATCTTGTCGAGTTCGCCACGATCCAGCCAGACACCACGACACTGCGGGCAATAATCAATCTCAATCCCCTGTCGCTCAGACATGGTTAGCTCGGTGCTATCAACTGGGCATTTCATAGTGGCTCCTCGTTTAACTCAGCCTCTATCATAACAAAATAGTGGCTATTTTTCTGAAGGTGTCTGTACATCCTGTGTTTCGTTGGGGCTTGGTGAGACATCGGCGCGCCGAATTGCTATGGCAACTATGAGACAGGCCAGTATCACAGCCATACCTCCATACATTATGAGGTCGTTTATAAGTGTGCTTTGGCTACCAGAAGAGTTTACAAAATAACTAAGAAAATTTATTGGCTGTATAAGGATAGTAACAACCACAATTATTGGGATGATTTGTCGTGCCTTTTGAGGGTTTTTAATAAGCTTCATACAAAAAGAGTAGCTAGCTAAAGAAAGAAAAACAAGAGTTTATAGGTGGGAAATGAAGCAGTCTAATCTGGTCTTCTCAGCGGCTTCAGCCCTAGATAGGCCGCTGGTAGTCGAATCAAACTGCGCCAGCGTTTGCTCACCTGACAATAACGATGGATGCATGCCTAAATATTAGCATAAGCATTGTTACAGAGGCCTGGTGCTTGTAATTACTATAATCAGTGATATAAATAGGCCCATGGATTTTTTTAAACTTAAGAAAGTACGCGATGGAGCCGACCTTGTAAAGTTTGGTCTGTTCCACTTTGTTTTAAGCTCCTTGATTGTTTGGATTTTGTTCATAATGGCTCTTTATGCCAACCTAGATGATGGCATATATGTCAATTTGAATTATGCGTCTTTCAACGACTCTATTGGCCTTTATGCGCTATACGATTTCTTTTTAGCTCTTATGATACTTTCCGCTAAAAACCGGTTACAAGATCTTAGGTTTTTTGCTATTCCGGTCGGCATTTTCTTCCTGTCACTATTATCGGGCTACCTCGGGCTGATTCTTGCTGTTCTCTTAACTATGATCCCTGTAGCCCCAACTCATTATCGATCTAGACTAAAACAGTAGAAATATGGTATAGTTTTTCAGATACAGCGCGCCCAGCGAACTGAAGCGGGCGCTTTTATTTTGATTATAAAGCTAACTGGAGCCGACATGCGCGATCCCAAAACAATTCGAAACATTGCCATTGTGGCTCACGTCGACCATGGTAAGACCACGCTTGTCGACGGCTTGCTTAAGCAGTCGCGAACCTTCCGTGATAATCAAGCCGAAATGCAGCAAACCACCATTCTCGACTCTGGCGATCTGGAGCGCGAGCGTGGTATTACAATTTCCGCTAAAACCACGGCGGTAGAGTACGACGGCTACAAGATCAACATCATCGACACCCCAGGTCACGCCGACTTTAGCGGTGAGGTTGAACGTACTCTCGGTATGGCCGACGGCATTATCTTAATTGTCGACGCCCAAGAGGGGCCGATGCCTCAAACCAAGTTTGTGCTTAAGAAGTCGCTGGCCTTAGGCCTCAAGCCAATTGTGGTTATTAATAAAATCGATAAGCGCGATGCTCGCATTGCCGAGGTTGAGGATGAGGTCGGCAATCTGTTCCTGGATTTGGCAATTAGCGATGATCAGCTGGATTATCCGGTTTACTATGCCATCGGCCGGGCCGGTAAGGCTTGGGAGTCGGTTCCGCCCGATCCCGAAGGCGACGCTGCCGATCTCTCCCCTATCTTTAAGGCCATTATTGATCATGTCCCGTCGCCGCAGGTTGAACTAGATCAGCCCTTCCAGATGCTGGTGACCTCACTGGCTTGGGATAGCTACCAGGGTAAGTACGCTATCGGGCGGATTCAGCGCGGCGTGGCTAAGCGCGGCCAGGCCATCGCTCTGATGACCGCTGCAGGTGGTGTTGTTGGTACCAAGATCGATCGTATCTTTGTATCGGCCGGTCTCCAGCGAGTCGAGGTCGATCAGGCCGGAGCTGGCGAGATCGCCCAGATTACCGGTATCGATAAGGCCCAAATTGGTGAAACCTTGGCCGACGCTTCGGCTCAAGAAGCGCTTCCGGTTATGGAGATTGAAGCCCCTACCCTACAGATTGCGCTGGGTCCAAACACCTCGCCATTTGCCGGTAAAGAGGGTAAGTTTACCACCTCTCGCCAAATTGGTGCCAGGTTGCAAAAAGAGCTTGAAACCAACGTTAGCTTGCGGGTTGAAGAGCGTGACACCAACTTCTTGGTCTCGGGTCGTGGCGAACTCCACCTATCGGTCTTAATTGAAACACTTCGCCGTGAAGGCTTTGAGTTTGAGGTTGGCCGCCCGCAAGTAGTGCTTAAGGAAGAGGATGGTAAAAAGCTTGAGCCGGTTGAGGAGTTGATCGTTGAGGTGCCCGAAGAGTATGTTGGCGCTGTCACCAGTGAGCTTGGCCGTCGCAAGGCTGACCTTAAAGAAATGGAGCCAACCAGCAAGGGCGTAACTAGTATTATCTTCCATTTGCCAACCCGTGCCTTGCTCGGTCTGCGCAACGTTCTTTTAACCGCCACTAAGGGCACCGTAGTGATGAATAGCAGCCTGTTAGAATACCGGCCGCTGGGTGCTCCGTTGCAGAAACTGCGCAATGGCGTGCTAATTTCAGCCGAAACCGGGCCAGCTGTAACCTACAGCCTGCGGGTGGTCGAAGACCGCGGTACCGCTTTTGTTGGCCCAGGCGAAAAATTGTATGAGGGCATGATTATCGGCTTGAATCGTCGCAGTGATGACATGGAAATTAACGCCTGTAAAGAAAAGAAGCTAACCAACGTTCGCGCTTCTTCTACCGATATGACCACCCAGCTCATCCCTTATAAGAAGCTTTCGCTCGAAGAGGCTCTCGATTTTATTGAAAACGATGAGCTGCTCGAAGTCACACCGGAATCAATTCGAATGCGCAAGCGCGGCTTAACCGCCGTTGAGCGCAAGCGCTTCCGCAACAGCTAACTACAGTTCGTAATCGGTAATCGATTTCCGATTATTGATTGCATCCAAATGGTTGTATCGCGAAAACTTTGCACCATTACATTGTAGTGAGTGGCACCAGGATAGACCCGGAGATTGACCGGCCCCTTGCTATTGGCGCACAGTTTTGGCATCACCGCTTGTTGTTGGCCAACCAAAATTACGTTATCATGCGCCCCCTGATTAATTAATTTAGCGGTAGTGGTCTTTTGATCCCCGACGGCGTTAGCGTCTAGGTCTTTGCTTAGTTGCTCAAACCCAGCCCAGTTGTCGGTTGCCATAGCGGTTCGTAATGCGGGAGTGTAAACCGCTGCCGGGTCACGACCCCAGTGGTTTATTACGGTGTCGATGCAGTGTGAGGTGACCTCGCTTTTAAGACCCGGCACCCATTTAGGCTGCAACATGGCGGCGACATCGTAGGTACGGCTGTAATAGTCTTGGTAGCTGGTAAGAATAAAGGGCCCAAACCAGTTAATATTGGCACCGCGAGTTACATCAACCAATGTGCGCTTAACGTCGCTAACCGGTCCAAAACCAACCACTCCTCGCAGTTTATATTCTGGTGCATAATCCGCCGCAATCTTGTCGGCCCACATCGCGCTATGACCGCCTTGAGAAAAACCACCCACAAACAAGCCGTTATCGTTTAGCCGGCCAGCCGTCACATCCCAGTTATGGAGCGCTCGCAAACTATCCAGCACCGCTCGACCCTCAACCTCGCCAATCATATAGTGATGGATCCGGTCGACGTCTCGCATCCCCTCGTAATCGGTAATGATTGAGGCGTAACCCTGGCCAGCGTAAGTCATCATGTGCGACTCGTAGTTAGCCCAGTTGCTAACTGCCGGTTGCTCAAGACTGGCAGCACATTGGTCGCCGATACCGGTAGTGCCAGGCGCAAAAGCCAAAGTTGGCAGATTAGAACCGCTAGACGGTATGTAGGCTCGAGCGTAAACCTCAATCTTAGTGTTGTTTGGTAAATACGATGTGTATTTAATTAAAGCTTTAGTAACTGCGGTCGAGGGTTGAGGGGCGCTAGCGCCATAGTTTTGCCGCGATAAAGCCAAAACTTGATCGGCGGGCACAGTTTGAACCGCCTCAACCGAGACCACCTGCCCACCCTTAGGAGGGGTCTTTTTTAGCAGTTGCTGCGAGCTTGCTGGCAACGAAATTAACTCTTTCGGCGTAGTTAAGTACTGGTACACCCCAAGCGAGACCAACAGCACCAGTAGCAGACCTAAAAGCCGCCTCCGGCCATTCTTTTTATTAATTAAACCGCCCTTAAATTTCATAAACTAATATCCTTAACCATAATCTTCATTGGTACACCATGCAGCGTCTCTTGCTTAATGGTGTTGTAGCCAATCGCGGCGTAGTAGGTGTGGTGATCGTAGGTAGATAGTCCGACTCGGTTGACTCCTTGTTGTCGACTTGATTGCTCAAAGGTCTGCAGCAGCTTTAAGCCTAACTGTTGACCACGGCTTTTTGGCGACACATACAGCCAATATAGATCGGCCTGAGTTTTACCTACGGCCCCAATTGCGTAACCAAGTAAATCACCCTCATCAACGGCTGCTAGCAAAATACGCTGAGGATGGACGCAGGCGTAGCCCAGCCGAATCAGATTGTTGTCTCGTCTAATTTTGACTCTGTATTGCGGCTTTATATAGGCAAAGCTGGTGTCAATTGCCTCGCCAAAACGTCGGTGCAAAGACGGTACTTCATTTAGTTTTAACGGACGAACAATTGCAGCCATAGCTCAATCGTATCATAAGCTTTGGCGAGCCAAAAACCGCCATATCAAAGTTTGTTTATAAAAATTCTATTGCGCCTAAAAGCTCAACCGTGATACCGTAAGGGTGTTCACCAAGTGCTATTTTGTTCAAGTACGTGCTCGGTGAGCACCAGAAAGTCCCCCTCGTGGGGACTTTCGCTTTTATTGGTTGAGTTATGAGCCTGGTTGTGATTAAGTAAAAGCAGTTTCGTACCCCCCATTGCACCAAGGAGGCGTTTTGGCAGATTCGTCGACATATGTGCTGCTGGCAGGAGACCCCGACAAGGTGGTTTTCCCTGCCGCATCTAGCCCCACCCTCTACGGTCTACTGACCTCAGTCGCGCGCCAGCTCGTGGAAACCGGATCCGTGACCGGTGATCTCAAGCTGATGGCCCAGACAGCAGACGGCAGCTATCGCGAGCTGAACATCGACGAAGCCGGCGAGTGGCATCGTCTGCTCGAGCAGCTTCAGCGGGTGGCTTACAACACCGAGCTATTCCCTCGCAACAGCTCGGTTGGGCTGCCCGGCCGTCTCGAGATTGCGGCCTAGCCCCCTCGCCCTCTTGCGTCCCCGCAAGGGGGCGCAATGAGTTTAAGCTGCTAAACTATAAATATGACATCATCATCACAATCAATTGTTTTGGCGGGCGGCTGCTTTTGGTGCATTGATGCGGCTTTTCGAATGATTAACGGCATCACCAGCGTTACCTCTGGTTATACCGGAGGCCAGACCCTAAATCCAACCTACTATCAGGTTGTCAGTGGTGAGACCGGCCATGCCGAGGCGGTTAGGGTTGAGTTCAACCCATCAATTATCAGTCTCGAAGACGTTTTAGATATATTTTGGGCGCTACACAACCCAACGACGCTTAATCGCCAGGGCGCCGATATTGGTCCGCAGTACCGATCAGCTATTTTCTACTTAGATCAAGCACAGAAAAAAATTGCCGAAGCTTCAATTAAAAAGGTGGCTAAACTGTGGAGCGATCCAGTGGTTACAAAACTGGAGCCGCTTGAGCAGTTTTACCCAGCTGAGCCGGAACATCAGAACTATTTTGCAAGAAATCCCCAGGCTGCTTACTGTCAGGTAATTATTAATCCTAAGCTAGAAAAGCTACGCCAAAAGTTTAGTGAGCGGCTTCTTCCATAAGAGTCTTTAGCTTACGGACGGTATTGCAGTTTCTGATCGTGATTTTCTTGTAAATTGGTGCCGCAATAAATTTATCGATACCACCACGAGTGACATTTTCCTTGTCAATTCTCCAGATAACTGCTCCTGGGACGTACTTTAAGTCAACAATATCGCGTTTAACCGACATTGCCTCAAGTGCCGACTTGTTATCAACCTCTTCCCACAAAAACAGTACATCACACTTCATGACCGAGTTGTTAACCCAAGTCTCAGGCATGGCTTTGCAGATTGCTTGTATCTGCTTAAGGTTACGTAAAACCACCGGTATATTGAGGCCAAAATCTTTTGTAATCGCAGCCTCAATTTGTGAGGCTAGCTGCAGGTGATTTTGATCAGGCCCTTCAAATATAATATTTCCGGAATTAATGTAGGTTTTAACTTTGGTAAAGCCTAGCTGCTCAAAGGTCAGCTTTAGCTTGGCCATCTCTACTTTGTTGTTGCCGCCGACATTGATGCCGCGAAGTAATGCTACGTAAACCATGTCTCTAGTATAACTAATAAGTCCTAAAAAGCGGGAGGCCCCGCCGAAACACCTGGTGAGTGCTCCGGCGGGGCCGTGGGCCGACTAGACCTGCTGGTGAAGCGGAACGGGCGGGAGGTTCGGCTTCTTGAGGTTCATCGGCGTGATCTGGGTGACGCCACCGATGTCGAACCAGCTCGCCGCGTTCAGGCGCCGGCGACGGTGCCAGGAGAAGACGGCAGCGGAAGTGGCCCCGATCAGGGCCATCAGCCCGACCTCCATGATCACGGAGGTGTACCCGAGGGTCGTCTTCGCGGCCATGGTGACCAGGACGGCGATGACGGTGCTCATGAGGACCACCCCAGCCTCGCTGCCGCCGAAGGCGACGAGCAGACCGATGGTGATGCCGACGGCGCCGAGGACCATGAACGCGGTCCCGATGGCATTCGGCTCGACGCCCGTGATCGCGAAGACGATCAGACCGACCAGGGCGGCGACGATGGCGATGAACGCCACGATGCTTCGCATGACTCCGAAGCGGGAGATGAGGCCCGGCGATGCGCGCTCCATGCATAAAAATTACAATTTTTACGCTTATTTGTCAATAATCGTTGGAATATTACATAAAGGTGTATGATAAGCCCAGGTATAAAGGATTAAAAACATGCTTGCGCTGATAGTTATACTCCGACTTCTGGCACCGCTGTTGATTCTGCGCTGGCCCTTAACCGGCGTGGCAGCTAGCATGGCATTGGACGCCTACGACTACCAGATAATCGGCAGCTCTTTTATTGGGTACCATAACTACCAGGTGGTCGATAAGCTGCTTGACACTTACTTTTTGCTAATAATGGGACTGACCGTTCGTAAGTGGGCCGATGCACGCGCCAAGAAAATTGCTTACGCCCTGATTGGCTGGCGTTTAATTGGAGTGATCATCTTTATTGGTACAGGCTTAGAGTATGTGCTGTTTTTCTTTCCTAATCTGTTCCTCGACTTTTATCTTTTCTACGCCCTCTACACCCGATGGTCGCGCCAGAGCACACTAATCACCTCACCGGCAGTGGCCGCCGCAATTTTAGTTACTATGGCCATACCAAAACTGGTGAGTGAATACACTTTGCACGTCAGCCGTCTGGCTGGAGTTTCGGTTCCAGACTGGCTTCAGCGATTTATAGCGCTCCCGCAGCTATCGCAGATGCTGCTGATGGCGCTTCCGTCCTTAACCCTGCTAGGCTATTACGTAATTGTCCGTCGCCAACCCAAAGCCGATCAACTAAAAATTAAATCGATGGGCAAGCCGGTTAGCTAGCCGCGCCCTCTTTTGCTCCGGACTCAATATTAATCATCCAGTCAATGCCGTACTTATCGGTTAGGCTACCGTAAAGATCGCCCCACATCTCTTTTTTGAGTGGGGTTTGTACCTCGGCGCCATCGCTAAGCAGTTTAAAAACCTCGGTTAATCGCGCCTCACTGTCGGCATCACCGTTAAGCGATATCGTTATCTTGGCGGCCTTGGGGCTAGCCAGGTTGGTGTCGCTAGCCATCAACACCACATCGCCACCATTTAATGAGGCATGCATAATACTGTCATCTTTTAAGTCGCCTTCGGCCGGAACGTGAAAATCGGCGTAAGTTTTGGTATCAAGCTCACCGCCAAACACGCTCTGATAAAACTTCATTGCCTCAAGGGCGTTTCCTTTAAAAAACAGGTATGGATTGGTTCTAATATTGCTCATAATAATTTCTCCCTATCTAATTAATAAATTAAACTTGATTTGCCTACTAGTATGTCATAATTAAACCATGCATGACATTAGCAAATATGCCTATCGCTTAATTTTACTGGGCGCCGTTAGCACAATTGCGATTGGCACCGTTTTTTATCACTATATAGAGAGATTTAGCTGGTTGAACGCCTACTACTTTAGCGTGATAACGCTGACCACGGTTGGCTACGGCGACTTAGTAACAAAAACCGATATCGGTAAGCTGTTCACTACTTTTTATATACTGGTTGGCGTAGGGATTGTAACCACCTTTATTACGGTTACTGTTAAGCGTCGTCAGCAACGGTTTAGCAATCGCAGATCTAAATCTAATGAATAGCAGCTGGCTAGGGTCGCAATGTTCCGGCAAATACCTGCCAAGCTAAAGCTGATTTGGCGACAAGACTTAAAATGACGTATACTTTTTCGCCGTAAAGATAGTTAGCCCATGGCCCAATCTTTTTGTACTGCAGAAACATATTAATTGCAAAACAGTTAAAGAATACAAAAATGGAAACAAATATCCAGTAAACAAAGGTTGGCGCCTGGCTGCCGTTGTCGGCTCCGGCCCAGAGGTAAATCGCAATCATCACCCAGGGAATTATCCCCGCCAGGCAGCCTACCCAGTAGCTTAGCCAGTTAGTGTTCTTGGTTGTCTGATTGTGGACTTCCATAATCAGGCCGCATAGATTCATGATTGCTATCAACCCAAACAGGGCGATTAAGCTGGCTATATCATAGATACCGACGAGTAATCCGATAGCTACAATCATTACCGAAGCCGACAGACTGTACTCTATCCAGCGAGCTTTGTTGATGCCCTTTTGCAAATCAGCCACGTATCGATGACGATAAACGGTAACAATGGTTAAGTGTGCCAGGAAAGACAGGAACAAGAATAATGCCACCAGCCACGGTAGCGATAAGTCGAACAATGGAGTCGAGGTTGGCTCAAGGTTTTGCGTGGCGGGGTTAAACTGTAAAAAGCTAACCGAGATTGGCAAAGTAAAGTCGCGGCTTAAAGCCACAATCGCTATGCCCTGCGCTAAATGCAGTGCTGCTGCAGTCCAATTTAGTTTTATCAGGGAGGCTATTTTTTGGTTACTCATATTTCGATTGTAGCATAAGCATTATACGCTAGCTTGCTTGCTACAGTCCTAAGATTTGCTTCTTTTTAGCGTCAAACTCTTCTTGGGTCAAAATGCCTTTATCTTTTAACGCTGCTAGCTGCTCTAGCTGAGCGGTTAAGTCATCTTGAGCCGGCTCAACCGCCTGGGTTGGCTGCTGACTCTGCTCGCCGCTCCACTTTTGGGCTTGCCTCCGACTTACGCGGTTAGATACAGCTGTGGCGGTGCCCGAAATGACCGCGGTACGGGCAACTCCTCGTAGTAATCCTGGCATAGTTATTCTCCTTTACCCTCTAATTCAATTGCGGCTTCGGGGTGAATCCGTCCCTCGGCCAGTAACACGCCGTTTGCGTCCAAAAGAGCCTTTTTAAGCGGTTTTGCCCAAAGCTGCTCAATAACCAGCATGCCGGCCGAACAATTTTTTTCAATCAAGTCGGCGACCTCATCAATGTCGTCTTGGTCAACGGTGGTTTGCTGAGGCTGGTACTGCTTAATGAAGGCGGCCGTTTCTCCGTCAAAATCAGCCACATCAACGACGGTTACGTTGTCTTTATCGTCGCGGGTAATCACTAGCAGGTTAATTAAGGCGATCACGCCGTCATCAATGGCCTGGCTAAGTGCCTTTAAGACACTGCCATCAAATTTGTTGCCCTCAAAACCAACAATAATATAGTCGATTGGTCCCTTCATGCTGCGCCTCCGCTTATATAGTTATTATAGCTGGAAAGCCGGATATCCCCTATCTTTAAACTATTTTAGGCATCTTTGATGGCAATTTAGCCGACAAGATTAGCGACAAAATTAAGCCAAAAAAGATAATTGCTAGAGTAGTCCGGAGTGACTCAAGCTGAGAACTAACATAAAGGTCGGATATCTCTTGAGCGGTTGCTTGCGTGCCGCCCTGGTCTAGCACGTACTGCTCGGCTTGCTGCTGCGATACAATGCCGACACCACTCTGTGCTTGCTGGGTAATGGTGGTCTTGGCTTGCTCGGTTAAGCTTTGGCTGTTCTGCACCGCCGCGGTGAAGCCCGAGGTTAGAGTGAGAATAAAGATCGAACCGGCAACCGCAGTACCAAACGACTGGCCTAGGTTCTGGAAGGTCCCCTGCAAGCCACCGACCTGGCCGGTATCCGATTTGTCGACCGCCGACATGGTCACATTGCCTAGCTGCGAGGCCAGCAGCCCAAAGCCGGCCCCCAAGCCAAACATACCGAGCCAGAACATGGTTCCCTTTAACTCGGTGTTAATTGAGCCAAGGATTAAAAGCGCCCCAAAAGCCATCGCTAGCTGTCCGGCTCGCACAATTCGACGTGGTGGCATTACCGTGCTGCGGCGCGAACCCACCAGCGTAAATATCAGTAAGCCAATTGATAGTGGTATTAGTTTGAGGCCGGTTTGCAGCGCGTCATAGCCTAGAATGGTCTGCAAATAAACCGGAACAATAAAGAAGACTGAGGCAACGGTAAAGTACTGAACGGTCAAGACGGTTAAACCGCTACGCAGTACGCCAATCTTGAGCATTGAGACTTTAAGTAGAGGTTGCTTGTTTTCGCTTTCAAGCCGAACCTGTCGATCGTAAAACAGCTTGAGCACCAGAACGCCCAGCAATATCAAATAAGCTACTACCGATATACCCAGAGGGGTGATGGCCTGACCATTGACTTCTGGCGCGCCTAGCGGTTGGATCCAGCCCCAGGACCGGCTCTGCAAAGCTCCAAACACCACCAGGATCATGCCGGTTGCCGATAGCACTACGCTTGGTATGTCTAGTTTTACTCCCTTGCTCACCTTGGCGTCGGCAATTCGACCACTCACCAAAAGTACCACTATCATTATCAGCGTTTCGGCGGCAAAAACGTAACGCCATGACAGATAAGTTGTTACAAAGCCGCCAATAATCGGGCCAACCGCCGCCGCTAAGCCGGTAGCCGCCCCAATCAGCGAAAACGCTGCCACTCGGTCTTTACCTGAGTAGTTGGCGGCCGCCAGCGAAGCAATTGCCGGTATTACCAAAACCGCGCCAAGACCTTCAACCAGTGACCAGCCAAACAGCAAGACGCCCAATGATGGAGCTGCCGCGGTAATTAGCGAGCCGCTGCCGTAGATCATTGAGCCAATGGTGAAGGCTCGCTTGTGACCCCAAATCTCCCCGAGCTTACCGCCGGTTAGCATAAACGCGGCCATGGTCAGTGCAAACAGGGTAATAGCGGTTTGCATCCCGGTAATGCTGGTGCCAAGATCCTTGGCGACCGTCGAGATCGAAACATTCATCACCGTGCCGTCCAGTATCATTACAAACTGGGCAACTGCTAATATGGCGATGACCGACCACTTCTTCATACTGCTATTGTACACCCTTTATTAATGACATCGTGTTAGCAACCAGAACAGCTAACCGGTAGTGCAATATCAACCGGATCAAAAATGTACGGGCCGCCTTGAACCTGGCCGTAAGTTCCGGTGTTCCATAAATACTCAGGAGGCAAGTTGTACTGTTTGGTTACATAAAAATCAACACCTGGATTGCTTAAATCTTCAACCAGCACCAGTTTAATGGCTAAACTACCATCAACATAAAAGTTAATGTCTTGATCCTTGTATTTAAGATGAGTTCCAATATTTAAATAGGTTAACGAACTATTAATATTAATTTGGTAGTACAGCTCATTTAAGTAGAAGTAGTCTCCTGGCGCCGCCGGAAACCCACCACCGTAAGTGCCGCTCTTTAAGGTGGTGTAAAAATTGTTGCCGGTACGGGTAAAGTAAGACGGGTTCGTCGCTGTCACACCAGCCTCAACCTCGGCCGGAGTGTACTTGTAGGCACCGGTGCGGGTAACATCGTAATAGACCGGTGCCGGCGGCGGAGTTGGCTCGGATTCTGTATCGGTGTTGGTTACTGACGTCGAGGTGGTCGTCACGACGGTGGCAGTAGTAGCATTGCTGCTTCGGCGGTAACTAGCGTAATAGGTTGAGTAGGGATTTACCTGTGAGTTGACCCATTCATAGGCCTGGTCCGGGCTGGGTTCGGTGCTTGGGTTCGGGCTTTCCGTGGTTGAGTCTGTAGGGTCGCTCTGCTGATTGACTGTGACCGGAACGGGACCGGTTTTAACAACAGTTTTTTGCGACAGTATGCCACCTGGCCCATAAATCAAAACCGCCGAACCAACGACCATGACTACGCCAAAACCAAAAACAGCTCCTACTTTGCCCAAAACCTCACCGCATTTAACCATAAGTACTATATAGCCATACTATACAGCGCCAATCTAAAATATAAAACTATTAAACCGCGAAGGTTTTGGTGGTAATAGCGTTTGCTATAGTTTGATGACCCAGCGTATTGGGGTGGGTCCCATCATCGGAATACGCTACTCCGCCGTCCGAACGCCACTTACCTGCGTTGCTGCCATCCTCAACCGCCGCCGCGGCATCGATATAGCCATACAGTCGACTGTTAGATAACGCCCGAATCGAGGTGTTAACGGTTTGGCGGTAGCCATCAAAGGTAGAGTTAACCGTTTGCCCTCCAGCGCTAGTGTAAGTGCCGGTAACGCTAAATGGCGGTATGGTCACAGCATAAATACGCGGGATGCCAGCATCCTGTAGCCATTGGTAAATAGTATCAAGCGAAGATATCACATTGGCTCCGGTCTGAGCGGCATCTTGAATGTCGTTAACCCCCAGTAAAACAATGGCATGGCTAAACCCGCCCGTTGCCGGTAGTGTCTGGCGGGATGGCCAGTTGGTCGGAATTAAATTGGCTCGATCTCCACCCATCGCTAGACGATAAAATGGATAAATACCACCAAAGGCTCGGGCTGCCCAACCTCGTTGATGATCCGATAAAGTTTGATCGGTAGCTTCGGTTCGTCCAGCCGTAATACTGTCGCCCACAATTAATAAGTTGGTTACTGGGGCTGGCCGAGGCGCAACCACGGCTGTAGCGGTAAAGCTCTTGGCGTTTGAGCTAGAAATCGTTCCGGACATGGTCTGATTAACACTGTTGACCGTCCCCTCTCCGTTGGTTTGATCGGTTAACATGTTTAGCGGGTAACGCAGACCGGTTCCGGCGCTAACGTAGGTTCTCACCCAAAAAATATCGCCTTCGGCCGCTGTAAAAGACGCCGCATCGCTTAAAACGGTGGTATTTTTGGTTAAAACCTTGGTGGTCGACCCACCGTCAAAGGTAACTTGGGTTAGTGCGCCGCCAGCAGTTTCGACGCTAGCCGCTATGGTGATGTCGCCGTGTTCGCTCGCTGTCGTTGGCTCAACGTCGCAAGGGCTGTTGGTGAACTCGAGCTTTAGCTGACTAAACGAAAAAGCTGCTCGACAGCGCCTCCGCGTGGTGCGGCTGGCCCCAGTCGAACCAGCATATTGAGCTGATGGTGACGACAATCCACCCACGGCGGTATTTTGACCCATGGCTAAGTTAGAAGCTATCTGCCAACCGCCCCAGCGCCCTCCAGCATTTGGGGTGAACCAAGACTGGTACTGCGATGTCGCCGAACGGCTCGCCGTTATGGTCGCCACTTAGGTAAGATCCCCAACCAGTACCCACTCATCGGTAGCGCGTTTACGTAATGATACCGAGCCGTACTGGTTAGCAATTGCGGTTAAGCTAGCCCGTGAGCGAATGGTAACTCCGCCGGTTGGGGTAATCGTAACGGTGCCAGTGCCAAAACGCAGTACCTCGATTACGGTACCCGTAGCAAAGGCCACACTAGAATTTAGTGGGATCGTTACAGTGGTAGCCGAAGATGAGTTCATCTCGATCACCTTACCGGCATCTCCTGCCACCAAAACATAACTAGTGGTTTGGGTGTTGGCGGTTAAAGTTTGAGCAACCGAGTCCAGCTCGGCTTGCGTGGCCACATCGGCCGCAACCTTAGCTGCGGTAACGGCACCGTTGGCAATGGTTGGGCTAGCAGCTGTACCGGTTAGGTCGCCAGCTAGCTGAATCTTGCCCTTTACACTTCCGGTCGCATCCGGCGTACCTGAAGCAACAGTATTATCGACGTAGGTTTTGTTGGCGGCATCGGTTCCGGTTGAAGGAGCCGGAATGGTCGGCACGGTTGAAAATATCTTTAGCCCAGCAATGGTCTCTGAGCCTGACAGGTGGACCACCTCGCTGTCGTTGGCTTTAGAGTCAAGCGTGCCATCGGTACGAAGCTTAAGATTGCCGGCTGAATCCAGCTCAACACTTAAATATTCGTTTAAAAGCTCTCCCCATGTTCCATTATCCTGACCGGGTTGCGGCAGCCTTGGCATTCGATGACCTCATTATTGCTTTAATAGTAAAGCATGAGCGTTATATAGTTCAACCTATAATTACGTTGTCCGGACCGGCACTCAGTGATGATAATATAACCACATACAGAAAGGTGCCTAAATGGAAGACAAAAAGCCACGCATTTACACCATGAGCGTAGCCAAGGTTTACCCGCTCTATCTTGCCAAGGTTGAGAAAAAAGGTCGCACTAAAGCTGAAGTCGATGAGATTATTGTCTGGTTAACCGGATACAGCCAAGCTGAGCTAAAAGTTCAGCTTGAACAGCAGGTCGACTTTGAAGCTTTCTTTAACTCCGCCCCCAAGTTAAACCCGGCCCGAAAGTTAATTACGGGAGTAATTTGCGGCATACGGGTGGAAGACATTAAAGATTCAACAACACAAGAAATTCGCTATCTGGATAAGCTAATCGATGAGCTAGCCCGCGGCAAGGCGATGGATAAGATTTTAAGAACGCAATAGAAGCTACTTCCCCTCGTAAGCCGACTCCAACTTCGCAATATCGAACTTCTTCATCTTCAAAAAGGCTTGAGTTACGCGCTGAGCTTGTTCTGGCGTAGCCTCTGACATCATCTTGCTCATGGCGGTTGGTACCACCTGCCAAGATACGCCAAACTGATCCTTCAGCCAGCCGCACTGCTCGGCTTGCGGCACGGCACTAAGCTTGTCCCAGTAATAATCAATCTCCGCCTGATCCTCGGCATTAACCAGCAACGACACCGCCTCGTTAAAAGGTGATGACATCTCAACGCCGGCATCCATCGCTGCAAACCACTGATTTTCTAGCATAAAGTCGGCAAACATAAGGGAGCCTTTCTTGGCTGGGCCGTTATCCTCTGGGTAGGGAGCTTCGGTTCCCATTTTTGAATCCTTAAATACCGATAAGTAAAACTTAATTGCTTCGGCCGCTTTATTGGTAGCTTCGCCATTAAACAGCAGAGTTGGCACAATAAACGGTCTCGGCTCGCCTTCCGGATCGGTTAAAATCAGCTGCCAGCTCACACCAAAACGATCTTGCACCCAGCCATAACGTTCGCTGTATGGGTATTTGTCCAGCGGCATCATTACCTCGCCACCTTGGCTCAAGGCCTCCCATAACTCGTCTAAATGCTCCCTGGCCTTATCGTCGCGACTGGGGTCAAAGTTAACCATAAATGAAATCGACGAATTAATTTTAAAGGCAGGCCCGGCACTAATCGCCATAAACCTATAGCCCCCTAGTGAGTACGACATGATATCGCAGTCCCCGCTAGGAGTATTTTTGATTACACTACTGCTAATAATCTTTGAGTCAGGAAACACCTTTACATAAAACTCAGCCGCTTCTTTGGCCTGCGTGTCAAACCACAGATGTGGAACAATTTTTTGCATAATAAGTCCTTTATTTGGCGATGCTTATAGTATACGCTCTTTAAACTCAAATAACGTGTGTGCAAAATTATAATTCCGTTGTCCCCGACCGGCTGCCCAAAACGAGCAACCGGCCGAGGTATCCGAAAACCGCTAGGAGTTCTTGATGCCGATGTAGACGCCGCGCCCGTTGGCGCTGAGCCGTTGTCCTCAGTCTTAGCGGCACAACACCACAATGCGGGTTGTAGCCGGGTCGGTGCCTGTCACGATCGGCGTGATGTCATCCACCCCCGAGCGACCGCAGACGTTGTGGAGGTATCGCGCCGAAGGCACAGTATTCGACCCGTCGAGCCGAATCATCACCACTTGCTTGTAGCGGGTGATCGACTTGACACCGTTGAGCTTCATTTGCTCGCGTTGAGCGGCCTTTTTCTTCTCGGCTGATGCAGCCTCGGCCTTTTTGCGGTTGTTGCTCTGGTTCTGGTAGGTCGGGAGAGCAATTGCCGCGAGAATGCCAATGATCAGCACGACCACCAGCAGCTCGATCAGTGTGAAGCCGGCTTCGCTACGAAAATGCCGTCGCATAGCAACTCCGTCTGTCGAAGAACAAAATTAAAACGAGCCCACGCTCGCCTCGCCACATATAATACAGTCTTTTTACGATAATGCAATTTGCGAGCTAAAGCTTAAGGTCGTAAAGATAATTCCGTTGCCCCCGACCGGCTGTAAAAACCAACCGATCGGGGTACTACATCAGCTTTTACCGCGGGTTGATGCCGATGTAGACAGGGTGACTGCTGGCGTTGATGCCGGCGGACTCATACACAAGCTTCAGGCCAGCACGCTCAATCGCCTCCTCGTACTGCTCGTCGGTGAACAGCGACGTCAAGAACTGCGAGATGAAGTAGCCGGTCTCCAGCGGGTGCCCCATGTGGTGGTGCATCTGCAGTAGAGCGTGTTCAACTTCGGTACGCTCATCCTTCTTCACGTAGCTGGCAAGCGTCACCCGAACGACCGAGCCGTCCCCCGACCAGACCACAGCCGGCTGCTGGCGGTCAAGCCAAGTGTATGGCGTGTACCACGGTTCCAGCACCAAAACGCCGCCCGGCTCCAGGTGCTTTGCCATGCACTCGATCGCGTCACTCAGGTCTTCGAGGCTCTGCATGTGCCCGATTGAGCTGCACAGACAGGTTACCGCGCTAAACCGACGGCCGTCCAGGTCGAAGTTGCGCATATCGCGCTGTGCTAGCTCGACGTGTTGAAGTCTCATCGCAGCCCGGTCCAGCATCGCAGAGCTGCGGTCCAGCCCCACGACTCTATACGAGGGGCGAAAATGCTGCAGGTGGAGGCCGGTACCGCAAGCCACGTCTAGCAGCGTTTTGCCCCCATTGCCGTACTTGGCAATGAGCTGCATCACCTCATGGGCTTCAGCGTTGTAGTCCCTCAGCGCCGTATGAAGCGCGTCGTACACCTGGGCCTGCAGGCGATAGGGGTCGAAGTCGATCTTCTGCGGATCCAGCGTCTGAACTTCCTGCATGGTTCCATCCCTTGCTGTCGAGGTATAGGGTTAACGATCTCCCTCAAGATCCACCAAATTATGCCATAAGTGTACTAAATTATCAAATTAAGCTGATTTACTTTTTGAGGCGAGGTCTGTCCATTTGTATTGGCGTAGAAATAACCTGCAGCAGAGCTTCACTAACTTCGTCTAGTTGAAAATATATACCCGTATCTTTTAATTGCGAGTCGCAAAGCTTTAACTTGAGATTCAGAATATAGCTGCCTCGCTAAAGCTGCTGGAGCAAGAGCGCTTACTCGCTTCCAGAATCCATAACCTCATTTTGGCAATAACTAACAAATAAGGCAAATTATGGTTGGCAACCGCAGTATTTTGACGAACGTGTTACATTGTGCTACAATTTGCAGAGAAGTAAGACCTCCCGTGTTGGTTCACCTTGAGTGATCCGTCAAAGCGGGAGGCTTTCTTTTGTTTGGCTAATTAAAGCACTTTTCTTCAATTATTTTATAAAATGAGTCGTCTTTTTGCTCAATGACTCGACCGTATGACCAAGCTATAAAATCTACAGCTTGCAACTGCTTGTAGTTATGAGGGTCGGCAAATATAACTTTCTTAAAGATAGACTCGAGGCTACACCTGTGAATGATCTCATTTCTTTTCTTAAGGGTGTCTTTGCGTTCAACAATAATTATGTGATCTTTAACATAATTTGCAACGAACTTGCTCAGTTCTGCATAATACTGTTTATGCTGGTCCGGTAGGCTCGCGGCCTTCTTAAATACATGAAACTTAATAGTGATGTCCAGGTCAGATATTACACTAAGAATACGGATCCTGGTTGCGTCATCAACCTCTACCGAGTGTAACCGGCCCTTTTTGTGGTATTGAGGTTTCGCCCGCCACACCTTCTTGACTGCTTTTTCAAGCTGCCTGTCGTTTTCGGTAATTACCGCCGCAAAAACAATATATTTGCTCTTGCGGCCGATGTCACCGCTCTCGTCAATGTATATATACTTCATTTACTCCCTATATAATTCCTGGCTGGGGTGGCAGGGTTCGAACCTGCGAATCACGGGACCAAAACCCGTTGCCTTACCACTTGGCTACACCCCATCGTGAACTTCACTATTTTACCTGAAGTAAAGCTCAAGCTCAACAGGTTATAGATTGCCTTTTTAGGTAGGGGCAGTCATAATTGCAATATGAATCCCAAGGATATTACAACCATCCGAATTGAAAACCGAACCATCTTTAAGGTTCTGGTCGGGATCACCGCCTTTGTGGCGCTGTTAAACCTAGCGGTGCTGCTGCGGGCTCAGCTCACCTGGATTGTGGCGGCCTTCTTTTTGACCCTGGCGCTCAACCCGGCGGTAGAGTTGCTGCAAAAATACATGCCGCGGCACAGTCGTGGATTAAGTTTAGCCGCCGTTATGAGCGGCTTGTTGGCGGTCGTTGTGTTCCTGGCGGTAACCTTTATTCCGGTACTGATTGAGCAGAGCGCTATTTTAATTGAGACCTTGCCCGGTACGGTACAAAGCGTGCAAGATAACAACTCGGCGGTTGGTCGGTTGGTTGATAAGTACAACTTAGAGGGCGTGGTTCAAAATGCCGCCGATGATATCGCTAAGTGGCTGGTTAACTCAGCCGGCTCGGCGGTGTCAATTGCTCAGGGTGTGTTCAACGGATTTGCGGCCGCTGCCACCATTTTTGTAACAGCTATCTTTATGTTACTTGAAGGCCCGAGGTGGAATGAGCGGATCTGGCGGTATCATCCAGACAAGACTCGCCAGCGTAACTTGCAGCTAGCTAGCGAGATGTACCAGGTGGTTTCGAGCTACTTTACCGGTGTACTGACGATTGCCGCAATTGCCGCGGCTTGTTCTATTATTGCCATGACCCTGGTTGGTCTGCCGTATGCGGTGCCGCTTGGCATTCTGGTTGGTATTCTGGGGCTGATTCCGTACGTAGGGGCCACCATCGCGGCCGTGATAGTGGTAATCGTCGCCTTCTTTACCAGCACCAGCGCGGCCATCATTTTGGCGATTTACTTCTTTATATATCAGCAGGTTGAAAACAATATTTTGCAGCCGATTATCCAAGGGCGCACCACTTCTCTATCCCCGCTGATTGTAACAATCGCAATCTTGCTTGGTGCTTCGGCCGCCGGATTGTTTGGCGCTTTAATCGCAATTCCGGTTGCAGCCAGTCTTAAGGTGTTGGCGGTGCACTGGTTTAAGCACCATCGAGTCGAAGAACCGGTGAAGGTCGCTAGTAAGAAAGCTTAGGTCTTTATTACATAATTGCTCTACGACGGGCCGAGTGCATGTGCACCCGACCCGTTTCTTGTCTACCGAACAGCCTGCTGGTCGTGATGATCTAGCCACTGCTCCAGCCACTTAGGCGTTTTCCACCCTCGCTCGACAAGGGGTAGGCCTTGGTTTTCGCGTCGATCCAGGTAGTGGCGGTACCCGAGCTCAGCTTGGGTAAGCACCAAGTCGAGCAAGCCATCGATGCGTAGCCGAACAAAGTCCACCCGCGGGCGATCGAGCAACCAGCGAAGCTCCAGGAACAAGGCGTCCCAGCACCCGCTGTGGCGGTTGGCTCCTTCGACTGCCAGTAGAAAGCTTGCCCTCAGAACTCCTTCCGGATCTTGCTCGGGCTGCATGACCTTGAGCTGGAAGAGGTACTCCAGCAGGGCTTCCCAGCCGTAGCCGTAGCTAACACTTCCCGGCTCTCGGAGGAGCGGTTCGAGAAGCTGTAGTTCATCGGCCCTGAAGCGAAGCACCGAGGCGGGCGTCGGTTGCAGGACCACGTCTTGTACTGGGTCGTGTAGGCCAACTCCGAGGCCCCTATCCGAGTCAATGAAGTAAACCAGCTGGTAGTCGACCGGAACGTTCTTGTCCCACTCTTCCCTGCTAACTGCTTCTACCGTCAATTCACCCATGATGCACCAAACTTTTAGTAGAGGTTGACGAGGTACTCACCTGGCTACGAGTGTATCATAGCTATCGGCAGTCAGATACTTAAATCTGAGTATAATTTGAGTACCCTATTTAGCGCTAGACTTATATAGTCTGAAAACCGAATTTGATACAGGAGTTAGTTCGGGGAGGTCCGCCAGATCAAACCATTTAAAAGTTTTTATATGTGAGGCTAATGTAAAGTTTGGATTACTCACTTTAGCCGCAAAGCAGAAAAGAGTCTCTTGCCGGTGTCTTACTTCTTGAGTAAATGATCCAAGCGATCGGATTTTATCTAGCTCAATACCTAAGTCTTCAAAAACTTCTCGCCTTACTGCTTGCTCAGGAGTTTCACTTGAATTGATCTTACCCCCAGGGAAAACAAAATGAACACTCCCAAACGTACGCTGGATCATGAGGATCTTGCCATTATTTTCGATTATGCATTTTACGCCCTGAGTTTTCGGCCGGAAGATAAACCAATATATGCGTTTTAGCTGGAAGAGAAATTTACCCAGCATTGCGGCTCCAGCGAGTGCCTCTGGGTGTATCATTCAACTCAATACCATCTTTGAGTAGTTCATCACGCAACTTATCGCTCTCTTTAAAGTCTTTGCTGGCACGAGCCTTCTCGCGCTTAGTGATGAGTTCTTTCTGCCTTTTGGTGATGTCCGCTCTATCTAATAGCTGCAAGCCAAGGGCAGCGTCTAAATACTCTAAAAAGTCTTTGGTTGGGGCAACGCCGGCGTTAATCACATCGCTAAGAACCGCTAGTACCCGTGGGGTATCAAGGTCATTCGCTAAGGCCTTTTGCATCTCGTTGGTGGCAGCAATTAAAAGCTGCTGGCCACGTTCATCGGCCTCAGCCTGATGGCGCAAGTCCGCCCAGGCGTTAATGGACTGACGGCGGTTCTGAGCCGCCTCAAGCACCTCCCAGGTAAAGTTTTGCTGGGTGCGGTAGTGGGCTTGCAGGTAGAACAGCCGTAAATCCAGCGGGTGAAAGCCCTTTTTAACCACGTCCTCAAGAGTGTAGGTATTTTTTAATGACTTGCTCATTTTCTTGTCATTAACCAGCAGAAACTCACTGTGCAGCCAAAGGTTGGCCAGCGGCTTGCCGTCATGTGCCGCCTCGCTTTGAGCTATCTCATTGGTGTGATGTGTGCCAATGTGGTCAACGCCGCCGGTATGAATATCAATGGTGTCGCCGAGCTCTTGTTCGATTATGGCCGAGCACTCCAGGTGCCAACCGGGGAAGCCTTCGCCCCAAGGTGATGGCCAGTGCATTTGGTGGTCCTTGAATCGGCCGACCGTAAAGAACCAGAGTGCAAAGTCCTGGGGGTTCTTTTTATCTGGGTCGGTGACCACATCCTGGCGGGCCGCAACCTCCTTTTGATCAAGCTTTTGACCGGTTAACTTGCCGTAATCTTTTAGCTTAGATACATCAAAGTAAATGGCCTGCTCAACCTGGTAGGCAAAGCCTTTGTCGAGCAAAGCTTGAACCATCGCAACCTGCTGCTTAATTGCTTGAGTGGCCGGAACCAGCTTGCTGGGAGCCAGAACGTTTAAGGCGGCCATATCTTGTGTAAAAGCTTTGGTGTAGAACTTGGCTACCTCCCAAACCGTTTTGCCCTCTTCGTCGGCGCGAGACTGGAGCTTATCATCGCCCTCGTCGGCATCATTGGTTAGGTGGCCGACGTCGGTAATGTTCATGACATGCTGAACCGCAAAGTTGTTTAGCATGAGGGTACGCTTAAGGGTGTCATCAAAAAGGCTTTTGCGCAGATTGCCAATGTGGTAGTAGTGGTAAACCGTCGGGCCACAGGTATACAGCTTGATCTCGCCCCGCTTGAGCGGTTTAACCTCCTGGATTGTGCGACCTAGCGTGTTATACAGCTTCATGGGTTGATTTGTACTCGTTAATATTGGCAGTTAATGCCTCAATAAACTGCTTTTTGGCTTCTTCTATACTAACATCATTAAACTGACAGCCGGCCGCCCGATCGTGGCCACCGCCGCCAAACTGTTGGCAGGTTTTAGCCGCAACCGGCATGTTGGCGCGAGTTGATACCTTAATTTTAACCGGGATGGCCTGGCCATGGTACTCACGCATGGCTACCGCTACCTCAACCCCCTCGGCGCGCTGCATTTCGTACATAACTAGGTCGGCCGGGTCATGAATATCGGCATACTTTTTAAGCTCTTGCGGTGTAATTGCAATAAAAGCTATCTTGCCGCCGGCAAAGCTTTCTACCCGCGAGAGTAAGCGACCCTTTAGCTGCATTAACTCCATACTAATCGCATTAATCTTTCGGTAAGCTTCGTGCGTTTCAAACACGTTCGCACCGAGGTCAATCAGCTCGGCTACCAAGCGGAACTCCTTGGCCCCAACGGTTTGAATACTCAGATTGCGGGTATCAGCTAAAATGCCCGGCACCATCAGGCTAGCTGCCTCGGCGTTAACCTTGTAACCCAGCTGCTTAGACAGCTCAAAAACCAGCTCGCAGGTACTGGTGGCCTTGGCGTCAATCACCTCAACAACCTCAAACGGCATTGCCTCGCGGGTAGGGTGATGGTCGACCACCGCAAATGGCTTTTTGGTTAACTGTGCTTGATGCTTTTCGAGCGTACGCGCAAGCATGCTTGGCCCGCCGGTATCAACTAGGATGGTAAGATCAAACTTTGTCGGAAACTCTTCTAGTACGCGGTCGGCTCCGGCAAAGTGACGAATATAGGCCGGCACCTCGTCTTGGCAATACATTAAAACCTGCTTACCCCTATCGCCCAAAATTTGCTCTAGCGCCAGGCTGGTAGTTAAGCTGTCGGTGTCCGGCTTTTCTGGCTGCAATACGAGGATGGTTTTAGCTTCATCAATTAGCTCCCCGAGCTGCTTAATGGCGGATGCTAACTGGCTCAAAAGGCCCGCCTTTCCTGCAGGGCGCGTCCGAGGGTAATCTGATCGGCGTACTCTAGGTCACCACCTACCGGCAGACCGCGCGCCAGTCGGCTAACCTGCACCTCGAGCGGCTCCAGCTGTTTACGGATATAGAGCGCGGTTGCCTCGCCCTCGGTAGTAGGGTTGGTGGCGATCAGCACCTCTTCGATGTTCTCGTTTTTAACTCGCTCTACCAGATCGGCAATCTTAAGTTGAGCCGGACCGACGCCATCAATGGGCGAAATCACTCCGCCCAGTACGTGGTACAGGCCTTGGTATAGACCGGTTTTTTCAACCGCTACCACGTCGAGCGGCTCCTCAACCACGGTTAGCAGCTGTTCGTTACGATTAGGATGAGCGCAGATAACGCACAGCTCCTGCTCGCTAAAGTTGTGGCAGCGCTGACAAACGGTTAGCTGTTGGCGCAGGTTGATTAGCGCTTCGCCCAGTCGCTGTTCGTGCCCACTATCGGCGCGCAACAAATAAAAGGCCAGCCGCTCCGCTGTACGCGGACCGACACCGGGAAGCTTGCCAAACTCCTCTATAAGCTGAGCCACCGACTGGGGGATGATCTGCACTACCGGGCGACTCCTTATTTACAGGCCGGGGATGCCGAGTCCGCCAGCAACGCTCTTCATCTTTTCGGCGGCTACCTGTTGGCTACGAGTAATAGCCTGGGTGATGGCAGATTCCAGCCACTTTTCGACCTTGCCTAGATCATTTACGTCGATCTTATCTGGGTCTAGTGAAATCTTTTTAATCTTTTGTTCACCATTAATTTGAACCTTAACCGCGCCATCGCCGGTTTCAACCTCAATCACCTCTTTGCTGAGAGCCGACTGGATCTTTTTAAGTTCATACAAGGTTTTAGCTTGGTTTAACATGGTATCTCCTCTATCTCTACTATTGTAGCTTATCTGAGGTTTTGGATCGAGACCTGATATGTTATTCGTTTTAACACAAGCTTTATGTTACAAATAGGTATAGATACTCCTGATATTTATGATTCACTCAACACTACATTTGCAGCATCATAAGCACAGTGGGCGCTTTTTGTCTCACCGCCATACCTCATATCGCTCGCTTTTTTTGGTGATTGCGCTGGCTACAATTGCGATTGGTTCAATCATAACTCTTGATCGGAGCAGTTTAGCCGCCACACTTGATGTAAGTGCTAAGGTCAGTGCGGTTTCGCCAACTCAGCCGGCTGTTATTCAAGAGCCAGCCAATGGCGCTACGGTTACAAAAGACAATTTCGTCGTTAAGGGGACCTGTCAGCCGCTAAACCCAACCTCAATTGTAGCGATTTATTCAGGAGCTGCGCTGCTTGGCTCAACTAGCTGCTTGCCGGGTGGAGTCTTTAATTTACAGGTAGTGTTAAAGCCAGGCGTAAACCTATTGATTGCCAAAACCGTTAATATAACCAACGATTATGGTCCGGATAGCGCCCCCGTTACCGTCACTTATACCGCCCCGCGCGAGGCTGAGACTTCGACGCCAGCTGCCAATGTCGCTACCGAAGCTCAGACGGAAGATTCTGCTGCCGAGCAGCCGCCAGTGACGCCACTGGCCGTCCAATCGCGCGATCCTTTTATGAAATTCGGACCTAACCAACCAGCAATTTGGGTCGGTTCGATATCCGGCGGATCAAGACCTTATCATGTGGTGGTCGACTGGAATGATGGCACCACTAGCACCCGGAATATTGGTGACGAGGAGGTTAGTCTGGAACATACCTATTCATCAATGAAAACCTATGCGGTTAAGGTGAGCGCTACCGATACTAGCGGGCAAGCTGTGATTAGCACCTTTTTAGCCATCACGCCCTACCAGCCACAGCAGTTTTGTGATTTACCGTCAGCTCAAAGCCAACCAGATTGGGCTCATGCTGAATCTGGCCAGGACTGCGCCAAGCTGCCTCAAGTTACGGCACCGGTTGTTCCGCTCGGGCCATTAAAAGGAATTGGCGTGTTTATGCTCGGTGGTGGCTATATGGCAGCCATATCGGTGTACGCCGTTAGTTGGGTTGATGCCCGTGTGTTTGCGTTTCGCGCTACCCATCTTGGACGACTTGGCGGCAGGTATCCACGAAGTTTAATACAAGATTCGGTGCGCAAGCCATGAGCCTGGTCAGTAAAAAACGTGCCTATTTAGTGGCCCGATTACTGTTTATTTTGCCAGGTATCATGGTTGGGGTTTTATTTTATGGCTGGGCCAACAGCCCGTCTTCGCAGGCAATCAAAGTTGATAACCAAGACACGGCTCAGGCAAATCAGGCGGACACCACACTTCAGCCAATCTCAACCAAGTTCTTTACCATACAGCTGCCGGCCAACTATAAAACTCAAACCAATAGCCTACCTGGGCGCACCCCATTAATACAGCTTTTTAGTTACGAACCACATAGCGGAGGTGTTCAGGTTGGAGTGGTTAGCGATCTATTGCCGCCCGAGGGGCTGAGCGGCGTCGCCGACTATAATCTGCGCAAAACCAAGCCGGCCGAGTACAAGGTTATAGCGGTGCCTGGTGGCAATAAGTATGTTAGGGCCCTCTTTACCCTCCATGACCAATCGGAGCTGAGCGCTTACCTGGTTAATGGATCACGTTACGCCTCGGTCACCGTTTCTGGTCCACAGAATCAACCGGCGTTGCTGCAAAAACGGCTTGATGAGACGCTGCAGACCTGGCAGTGGCAGTAAAAATGGTCGAAACGGTTGTTCTGATTAACGGTTATGCTTTATACTTATGACATATTGTCTCAAGACATACATTAAAACGTAATCAGAAATTCTCATGTCACAAAAACGTTCCGTTTCATTTGCATCAAAACTAACTCGGACTACTTTAGCGCTACTGCTACCCGTGGCAGCCATTTTGGTGGCTTTGCACACCAACGCTAACGCCGCTGCCCTAACCCAGTTATCGGTTCGGTTCGATCGAATGAAGATCAGCACTGCCACCACCGGCACCGTTTGCGCCAAACCAGCCACCACCGCTACCGAAGTCGACGTGCAGGTAACCTTCCCGACCGGCTACACCCTGGGGTCGGCCGCCAACTTTACCGTTAACACCACCAACCTAGCTTGGCCTACCGGAGGAACCGCCTGGCCGGGCATCGGTACCGCTACCAACGTTACCGGGCAGGTAGTCACCTTCCCTAGCACCGACCTAACCGTTGGTACTTTGCACTGCTTTAACTGGACCAACTCGGCTGCGGTAGCGGTTAAGTCGTCAGCCACCAGTTCAAACAGCGGTAGCGTGACCACTCGCGCCACTGGTTCCAGCAACATTGATACCGAGCAATACTCAACCGCCAGCATTGCTGACGACCAAATTGTTGTGTCGGCCACCGTGCCATCGGTTTTCTCCTTTGCCCTCAGCGCTAACACCGATGCCCTCGGCACGCTTTCGAGCAGCTCGGTTACCACTAGCCCAACCCCGCGTACCGCCACCGTTAACACCAACGCTAAAAATGGCTGGATGGTTTGGGCTAAAGATGCCAACACCGGGCTTACTTCGGCTTCGGCTTCCTCCACTATTGCCTCAACCACTCCTGGCACCAACAGTACTTTGAGCTCTGGCACCTCGGGCTACAACACCGGCATCACTACCAGCCAGGTTGGCGGTAGCGGCAGTATTAGCGTAGCAGCGCCTTTTGTTGGTAGCAGCGCCGGCCAAGGTGGCGGTCTGGACACCACCTTGCGCGCGCTGGTAAGTTCAACCGGTACGGCCGACACCGCCGTTTTAACCATTAAGAACAATGCCAGCATTAACGCCACCACCCCGGCCGCTAGCGACTACACCGACACTATTACCATTATTGGAGCCGGCCTGTTTTAAGCCGCAAGAGCATGATGTCATCCCTTCTACAGCGCTGCATCTTTACCGCGGTTCTACTGGTAGCTGCGACCATAGTTGCATCCACCCCGGCGCTAGCAGCCGATCCGCCAGGTGATTTTTCTTTACAAATTACTCCCTCGCCCTTAGTTTCGAGTATTAAACCTGGCCAAACCAGCGAGCTGGAGCTAAAGATACGCAACGCCGGTAGCCAGCCCGAGACACTCAAAATTGAGCCACGTAGCTTTCGTTTTGATAGTAAAACCCAGCAGCTAACTCTAGACGACACCACTTCACCGGATATCGCCCAGTGGGTAAGCTTTGCAAACCCAACCTTTACCGTTCAACCGGGTCAGTGGTATACCCAAAAAATTAAGGTATCTTTACCTAAAGAGGCCGGCTTTAGCTACTCTTTCGCCCTGATTGTTAGTCGTAAAGATGCACCCAAAGCTACCGAAGGCGGCAGGCTACTTAAAGGTTCGGTAGCTGTATTCACCCTACTCAACGTTGATCGGCCGGGCGCGGTGCGCAAGCTTGACGTCGGCAACTTTACCAGCACCAAGCGAGTGTATGAGTACTTGCCGGCTACGTTTGAAATTGCTTTAAAAAATACCGGCAACACCATTGTCCAGCCATATGGTAACGTTTTTGTCCAGCGCAACAGCAGCGATAAGGTGCCAATTAGCACTCTGTCGGTTAACGAAAATAAGTCCTATATTCTTCCTGGTACGACTCGAATCTTGAAGGTTCAGTGGAAAGACGGTTTTCCGGTTAACGAAACCACCACTAAAGAAGATGGTAGTGCCAGCCAGTCGCTCAACTGGGACTGGAGCGGCGCTAAAATAGCCGATATTCGGCTGGGTCGCTACACCGCCAAGCTGGTTGGTGTCTACAACGATGGCTTGCGTGACGTACCAATCGTGTCCGAAGTCAGCTTTTGGGTGATCCCCTGGAAGATCCTGATTGCGCTGTCAGTTATACTTGGCTTAATTATTTGGCGAGCATTTGTTTATCAGCGCACCCTCAAACAGGCCAGGCGTCTAATTGAAGAGTCTCAGGCCAAGAAAGCCAGTACAAAAGAATAGGTCTGTCTCGATTTAATTCAGATACCGCTTATGCTACAATAGGTGTAGTAATTGGTGGAAATTGTGTCCAAACCGGTCAATCGCTTGCTTACACAATCGGTTACGCGCAAACAGTTCCTACAGCACTTGCTGGTGGGCATTATTACTGTGCTTGGAATCACCAACTTCATTCACTATTTAAAAAGTGAGACCCCGGTTAGCAGTCCGCACGATCTTGACCCAAATAATCCCAGCCGCCGCGGTTTTGGTAGCAGTAAGTTCGGGGCCTAATCCATGCCTACGCCACAACGTTTACCAATTGTTAACAGTGATGACGGTGTTTGGGGCGATATTATTCGCCAGTACATTGCTAAAGAGCACTACAACGACGACACCGACAACAGTATAAACGGCAGCCATAAGACCGTAACCATTAGACCAGGCACCGCCACCGCCGGTACCGCCCCGCTTAAGTTTAGTTCCGGCACCCTTTTAAGCTCACCTGAAGCCGGTGCGGTTGAATTTAATAGCGACTCGCTCTACTTTACGATCACCACCGGCACATTGCGCAAAAAAATTGCGCTGTATGATGACTCCTCTGGTGCTACCGGAGACATGTACTATCGCAACAGCTCGGGCAGTTTGGTTCGCCTGCCGGTTGGGTCTAACAACAAGACTCTGCGCGTGGTCAGCGGCAACCCAGCTTGGACCGATGCCGATCCAGCCGGACAAACGATGGCCACCAATACTAGGAGCGGCAACTATACCGTAGTCCCAGGTACCGACGTGGTGGTACTGGCTGATGCTTCCGGCGGTAACACCAATATTACCCTCCCCGGCTCTTCGGCCGCTTCTGGCTATCGTTTTTACATTAAGCGGATTGATGGTACTGCCGGCAACACCTGTATCATCTCGGTAACCGGTACCGATAACTTTGAAGGCGCTTCGGCAACCGGCCAGATATCGTCACTCCTAATCGGGTGGAGCCTAACCCTCATATCTAACGGCTCCTCTTGGTATATAATATAAAGCCATGACATATTTAGGCCAAAACCTGCCAGAAATAGGGTTCGGGGGCAACACCACCGGGACAATGGACTTCGCCAACGCTGGTCTAAGCCTTTACGGTGGCAACAACGTCACCCTAAGTGGTAGTCGCACCAATGTCGAGGGATACTACTCCTACCATAGTATTACCATCAGTGCCGCTAACCAGACGGTCCAAACGCAGAATCGCTTCAACCTAACACTTAGCGGCAATACGGCGGGTGCGATGGCTCAGGTAAGCTCTGGGTCGCTGACGCTGGCCGGTGGTAACAACATCACTTTAAGCCAAAACGGCAATGCCGTAACAATTTCTGGGGCGGCCGGAGGAGGTGCCGCCTTTTCAGCTGGGATGAGTAACCTAGGTAATACCAGTGGCGATACTGGGCTGGCCACCAATAAGCTTGTTTTACTTGGCAACAATAATATAACCCTTTCACAGGTAACCAACGCTACCGGCAACCTACTTGGTGTATCTGGGCCGAATATGTTTGCAGGCGGAATGAGCAACCTCGGTAATACCAGTGGAACCAGCGGAACAGTTAGCAACCAAATGGTATTGGCCGGGGGCAATAACGTGACACTGAGTCAGTCTACCGGCGCTGGTGGTAATACCATATCGGTTAGCGCTGCCAACCAAACAGTCCAAACGCAGAATCTACAGAATGTTACTTTAAGCGGCAATACCGCTGGCGTGATGGCTAATGTTAGCTCCGGCACATTAACTCTGGCAGGGGGCAACAACATTACTCTCAGCCAAAACGGTAATGCAGTGACTGTCTCTGGGGCGGCCGGAGGAGGCGTCGCCTTTTCAGCTGGGATTAGCAATATAGGAAACACTAGCGGTACTAGTGGTACCGTCAGTAATCAGCTCATCTTAGCCGGTGGTAACAATGTCACCTTGAGCCAATCTACCGGAGCGGGAGGCAACACCATCTCCATCTCGGCGGGTGCCGGAGGCGGTAGTACTCAAACCATGAACTATTACCAAAATATGGATCGTGGTACCAGCGCCAGCTTAGCCACGGCGGCTGGAACTCTTATGTTGCAACGTCTTAACCAGGAAAATGACCTGTTCGCAGCCAATCTTACAGCTAACACGATTTTACTCAACATGACCGCCAACATGACCGCCACTTCGCTGTCGAGTTCGCATACGGTTAGTGCTTCAATTGGTATCTACTCTAACTTTAGCACTCACATCAGCCTAATTAACTCAGCCTCTACTACCTGGGCGGTAGGCGCCGCAACCTCAAATACCGCGCTGTACAATGGACCACGTTGGCTAAGCTTCGTATCATCACAGTGGTCATCTGCACCTAACTTTGTCCAGGATAGTGACTATGTATTTGGTGTTATCTTCCGCAGCAGTAACTACGCTCCACCGCTATCATATATGGGCCAAAACTATATGCACTCTAATCAGCGCAGCGGCAGTATGGGAGTTAGTGCGGCCACTAACGCGTCAATGGCTCAGGGTAACTATTGGAACGCCATGTACACCGCTACTACCTCGGCTTTGCCAGCCGCTATCTCGGCTAGTCAGGTTAATCGCAACAACGCCACCGCTATATTTATGCCACATGTTATATTAAATAACCGCTACTCTGGCACCTTCTAGGTAGCTGCAGTATAATTGGAGCGATTAGGAGTTACATGAGCCGTCCACAGATTCTCGTCCCCGACAACACCGGAATGCATAACGCCACCGACTATGTTAGCCGCCTCGAAAAGGAAAAAACCTACCGCGATTTATCGACCATTATGGTCTGCCCAACCCGTGGCACTATTCCAGCGCGTGTGGTTCAGAGCTGGCAGAGCATAATCCGCCCGATGAACCAAAAGGTTGTAGGTCCAATTTTTATGGAGAACATGGAGGTTGGTGAGGCCTACAATGAGGTCATTAAAATGATTCTGGGAAGCGATGAGCTAAGTAAGTTTAAGTTTTTTCTTACCATCGAAGAAGATAACGCCCCGCCTCCCGATGGGCTACTTAAACTATATGAGTCAATTGACGATTATGATGCGGTTGGTGGTCTTTATTGGACCAAGGGCGAGGGCGGCCAGCCAATGTGCTACGGCAACCCAGCCGAGATGCCACGTAACTTTGTGCCCCAAATCCCCCAGCCAGATAGCGTAACCGCTTGCAACGGCCTGGGTATGGGCTTCACCCTTTACCGGATGGAGATGCTTAAAGACGAACGGTTTGAGTACGGCAAGTGGTTTAAAACCAGGCAGGAGTTTGTCCCCGGCAAGGGCGCGTATGTTCAGACGCAAGATCTCTGGTTTTTTGAAAAAGCCGGTGAGCTAGGCTACAAGTTTGCTTGTGACGCTCGGGTTAAAGTGGGCCACTACGACGCTCAAAATCAGATAATGTGGTAAGGAGAAATCATGGCAAAGAGTAAACCAGTTAAAAAATCGGCCAAAACTACTGAAGACAAGCCCTTAAAGCTGTCATTAGCCTGCGGCAATAACAAGCCAGAAGGCTTTTTAGGTGTAGATATTGCCAAAACCGACTCAGTTGATGTGGTTCAAAATTTATTAAAGTTTCCCTGGAACAAATTTAAAGATAACTCCGTTGACGAAATTGAATGTTCTCATTTTGTTGAACACATACCTCATGGTGATGGGTACCATGATCCCTTCTTTGAGTTTTTTGATGAAATTTACCGCATTCTTAAACCGGCTGAATTTGATCCAAACAACCCTAACGTGGCGACCAGGGGCTTTATGCGCATTACCTGCCCCTACTACTCAAGCATTCGTGCCTGGCAAGATCCGACTCACCATCGTGCAATTTCTGAGGCCAGCTTTTTATACGTAAATAAGAAATGGCGCGAAGATAACAGACTTGATCATTACCCAGTAAAATGCGATTTTGACTTTAGTTTTGGCTATGTACTAAGCCAAGAGTGGCAAAGTCGCAGCCAGGAGGCTCAGTCGTTTGCAATCCGCAACTACATCAACGCCGTGTCCGACATTCAGGTTCAATTAACTAAGCGAGCCTAGTCGAACAATGGCTGGGTGGCGATTTTTAATCATAATTGCCTCCTGCCTATTGCTGTCGAGCACCGGCTACGCTGCTAGCCCAGCCGAATTAAAAAACAAGGGCCTATACATCTCTCCCCTGCGCGAGCAGGTAACTGTGCAGCCTGGAGCGGCTCAGCGCAAAATCTTAACCGTTGCCAACTATACCGACAAGCCGGCCACCATTGAACTGTCGGTAGAGAGCTTTAGCGTCGCCAATTACAGCTATGAGTATCGTTTTTTAGCCCCGCCGCAAGAGAACTGGGTTAGGCTGGATCAGACCACGATTTTGCTGCAGCCAAACCAGTCTCGCCAGCTATCCTACTCAGTGCAACCGGCCGCCGACGCTGCACCGGGAGGCCACTACTTTACTATTTTTGCGACCAAACAAGCCGGTGAGCCAACCGGCTCAAAAAAGCTGCGAGCTGGCTCGCTTATAAATGTTACGGTCCAGGGCAACCTGATTTATTCAAACTACATTAAATCATCGCATGTACCGTGGTTTATCTACACTAAGCAGCTGCCAATCCAGCTTGATGTGCGCAATGACGGCAATGTTCACTTTTTTGCCTCACTAAGCGGTCGAGTTCGAGGGCTGTGGTACAACCAAGCTTTTCAGAGCGGCAACCACTTGCTGTTTCCTAAAACCAACCGCGTACTATCAACCCAAGTAGCTAGCCCCAAAATACCCGGAATTTACCGCTTGGACTACGGTTACACCTCAACTTCCTTCCCTGTGGTACAGAAAAGTAGTTATTTTATATACGCCCCGCCGTGGTCGTGGGCAGTTTTAGCGCTGATCTTAATCTTCGCATACCAAATCAGGCACCGCTTAAAGTCAATTATTGTAAGTATTCGCCGGCGATTAAGCCGCTCTAATTAGTAACTATTGGTTTTCGGCTACTGCGGTATAGACCACATCAACCTGGTAAGTGCCGGCAGGCTTGGTAATATCGGCTCGAACACCGTAAGTAATGGTGGTTGGGTCGCCATTCTTAAAAGGGCCATCAGCATCTTTAATTTGGGTTTGATTTGTACTTAAGCCACTAAAGTTGGTGGTTGAACCGCTAGTATTGTAGCCCCAAGTGTTAAGCGACAGGGCGGCTGGAGATGAGTTGCCGCTAGCCGGTATACTGGCCGCCCCATTAACCATGTCCGAGCTTCCTACTGTACGAGCATACAGTTTGTAGCCAACCACATCGGTTGAGGTGACCGTTACGGTATGTGATGCGCTACCGCTCATGGTGTTGGGACCATCGGATGCGAGCGTGATCGACGGATCGCTACCTAAATCGATAGCCAAGCTGGTTGAAGAGCCAAACGGTACATCGGCGCCAAAAACACCCTGCCCAAAAGGAGATCCATAGGCTGGCTCTGGGATTATTTGAGTGAGTCCTACCACCATCAAGGCAAGCGCCGGTAGCAACCGTAAGCTCAGTCTAGGCATCAATTAATTTACCTTAAACCTCTGAACCGCACTATCGCGGAACTGATACCTTGGGCCTACCGTTTGCCAGTTGGCCGGAACTTGCTCAAAGTAAGACTTGCCATCGCCACTTTTGCCAATCATCCAAACGTAACCTGATGCAGGGCGTAGCGTTGAAAGGTCCTTAACCACAATTTGGTCGGCCCGATCGTAAATTAAGCTGCTCTCACCATAGCCGTTAACACCATTTTGGGCATACAGCTTGGTTGGGATGGTGGTGGTGTTGTAATAGCTAAAGTCAAAAAAGGTGTACAGCTCACCGGAGACAATCTCATCACCAGGAACATAATTGGTGCTAACCAGCTTACCAACCTCCCTCATTTGGTGCGTTGCCTGCGAGTAGACGCTGCCAATGCCAATTACGGAGAGTATTAGCAGACCGCCAACCAGGGCGTTTTGCACCCGTGGCCGGTTACTTAACAGCCATCCGTGAACCACAATCGCCGCCACCAGACAGCAGAAACCAATTGAGGCAAACACAAAGTACCTATCAATGTAGATTGGGCGACCAAATGATAGTGCGAACACCGTTAGCGGTGCTACTAGAGCATAGGCAGCCACCAAAACGGTTGCTGAGCGATGCTTTTTTGCTGTCACCCAAAGGGCTATCGTAGCCGCAACCAGCGTTAACCCAACCGCTACCTTGATCCATACCGGCAGCCAATCAACCGGGCTAAACACCAAAAACTGCAGAATCGTGTTAGGCAGCGTGCTCAAAGTCGGCTCTTGGATCCAAAATCCGCCCTGGACCCGGCTGAACTGCGCATAGGCCACTGGTAGCCACAAGGCGAACAACCCGGCCGCAAGAACATTACTACCCCACCACCAACGGTTCTTGAGGCCGCTGTTGGGCTTGGAATTGGTTAAGCTAGTCACATAAACCCAGTGAGCGGCAATCAAGAACACGGCGTAGTAATGAGTGTACAAACCGGCGGCTATCGCCAGTGCATACAGTACCCACCACAGTTTCTGCTTATCTTGCAGCGCTCGAACCAAGCTGTAGGTCGCAAATAGCAAAAGGAGTGCCACCATGCCATACATCCTCGCCTCCTGGCTGTAGCGGATTAAGAATGGTGAAAAAGCCACAAGTAGCGTTGCGATCGCTGCGGCCCGGCTATGGAATAAGCGGCGCATCAATAAGTAGGTCAGAGGTATTGCCAGTAGCAAGCAAACTGCCGACAGGCTACGTGCCGCTAGCTCGCTGGTCCCAAACAAAAACATCCAGTAGTGCAGCGTAACATAGTATAGCGGCGGATGAACGTCTCGGGCGGTGCGCTCCAAGATCTCAACCACCCCCATTGGCGCCAACATCATGGTGTAGCCTTCATCATGCCAAATACTGGCCTTGGTGATGTTGTAGAAGCGCGGAATTGCCGCTACCGCCGTTACCAGGTATACCCAGGTTGGCAAATGAATTAGTGCTTCACGCAGACGACGTATCATCGTGCCCCCGCCTTATAAGTAAAGCTTGGTTGGCGGTAGCGACCTCTAAGCCGCTGCCACCAAATGGTAAACATCTCACCCAGAGTTTCAATCGCCGCCGAGCTAACTTGATCTTCGAAGGTGCCGTTTGGCTTGTCGCTCCAATCCGATATTGGCAGCTGCACAACCTTTAGCTTAAGTTGGCGTGCGATGGTCAGTATTTCCATATCAAAACCCCAGCCCAATATGGTTTGACGGCTGAATAATTGCTCGCCGGCAGCAGCGGTAAACCCCTTAAAGCCGCACTGGGTGTCTTTGTAGCCCGGCAGCAAAAAAAGTCGAACCAGCGCGTTACCAAGCCCTGACACCAACCGCCGTAGGCCGGTGTGGCTGCTAGTTAGGTTCCGCACCGCGATTACAACGTCAGCACCTTGCTCCAAGGCCCGCCAAGCCGGCTCTAAGTGATGCAAAGGCGTCGCCAAGTCGGCGTCCATAAACAACTTATGTTCACCAACGGCCTCATATATGCCTACACGCACATCCCGACCCTTGCCAACCTTGGTACCTGGCTCAACCACCCGTAAGCTGGCAAATAAACTAGCTTTGGCCCGCGCTAAGGTGGCGGTGCCATCGGGGCTGTCCGCCACCACAACCACCACCTCGGTTTGAACCTGATTGTGCTGCTTTAAATAGCCGGCTAGCTGGTCGAGAGTTGATTCAATTCGAGCGGCCTCTTGGTAGGCCGGCACGATTATTGATCGCTGCGGCCGCTGCGAGATCATTGCGCCGGCACTCGGTAGAGCACATACAGCTCATCGTTACTGACCGGGGAGTAATAGGGGCTAACTGTGCCTTTGGGGAACTTCAATCTTAGCCGCTCAAGGGCTTTGTCTTTGTCGTAGCTAAAGATCGCAAACTCTTTTGCAACGCCGGGCTCAAGCGGTATACCATCTACTTTTTGTGGGTCGACCGACTGCCACTGGCTCTTATTGTGAGTTAAGTACTGCACGGTCTGAAGGGTGTAGTCGCCAGCTACTACGTAACGCTTACCGCTAACCGGGTTGGCGTTGTAATATTCGCTTAACGCCACGTTTTCTTCTGAATATGACTTATACACCTCGGGAGAGTTGGCCCAAGCAATAAAGTACGAGGCGTAGCCATGGTACACCGTTAGCGCCAAAAGTATCACAATGGCGGCGGTACCGCTGTTACGTGCGACCGGGTTCAGCGGGAAAGTTCGCTGCCATTGGTAGAGCAAAAAGTTCGTACCTAGTGCCGCCAGCACCACTGCTGGAGCTAACGCCCCAACCGAGCGCAAACCATGGGGCAGACCCTCTGCCGTCAGAGCCGCCGGTAGCAGCATTGAACCAAACACCATCAATAGCGCAAAGTAGCTCAGTCGCTTAATTCGGCTGATGGCGATTATTATTCCCAGTACGAACATAATGCCAACAAACAGGTTGAGCATCGACTCACCACCCATACCATGACGATAGTTTTCATCACCATGAACGTTAAACATCAGAACCGTCTTAATGGTGCTGTCGGCTAAGGTCCCAATCGGGTTGCCATGATTTAGGTCTGGGTTGGCAAAGCTGACGCCTCCCGGGCGCCCAGCGATAGCGCTCGGGTTGCCAATAGCGTAAAGACCTAGCGGTATCAAAACAATTGCCGCTGCCAAGCCAAAAACTGCCAGCCCGCGCCAGTATTGCTGAATCCAGTTTCTACGCCAGATCAGCACAAACGCTGCTGCTGCCACCAGTGCCAGCGGAAACATTCGGTAGGCAATATAGGTGTAGAAGCCTAGCCCAAAGCTAACACCTGCACCCGCGAACCAGTACCAGCGATTACTGCGTATGGCTTTAGTGATCAGCCACAGGGTGAGCGGTATCATCAGCATGAGCATGCTGGCTCTAAAGCCATCACGCGAAATAATTACCGCCCAAGGCGTTACCGCCATAAATAGAGCCGCTATCAGTGCAGTTCGACGGTTAAACCAGCTGGCCGCCCACAGGTAAACCGCCGCTACCGCCGCAGTTCCTAACAAAGCTGGAGCTATACGCAAGCCTAAAATGGTATTACCGAATATCGAGACCCCTACCGCCTGCAAGTAAAAGAAGAGTCCCTCACGGCCACCATTACGCTCAAAAAAGACCTGCAGATGACCCTGTAAGATATCAAAAACGTCCAGCCCGTTGGCGGCTTCGTCAGGATGAAGACCTGGAGGAGTGTTATCCAATTGCCACAGTCGCATAAATGCTGCTATCAGCATTATGGTGGTTAGCGCCAGCGCTACTCTATGTTGTCGAATCCATAGCTTCATTTAAAGTCTCCTAGTCCTTAAACGCCCAAACCTTGTACAGTACGAAGTTCCAGCTCATGCTAGCTAAGGTTGCCAGCGCAAAAGCCACCGTTTTAATCACAAAACTTTCGGTTAAGATGTGTGGAAGCAGCTCAACCAAACCAAGAGTTTGCAAAATATCATAGACGGTTGTGCCAAACCACTGGAACTCGCTGCTAAAGAACTGCACCAAGCTAAGCTGAATCACATATACCGCCACAAAAGTAGCAATCATAAAGCGCACAAACTCCTGCTTGGCGTGCTTGGAGGAGCCTCTTTGGAACACCCAAGTTCGATTAAAGTAAAAGCTATTGGCGATGGCTACACTACCGGACACCAGCTTAGCCGTCCATACTCGATCCAACGGGATCGAAAACATCTTGGTTAAGCCAATGTAAATAACGTAATCGATAATGGTATTCATTATCCCCACCATGCCGAACCTTGCTACCTGACCGGTGGTTGAACCCCGACGTGCTTTTGCCACTGTTGTTTGTATCCTGATCGTTTCTAATATAAGCATAGCCGTAATCGGCTAGATTGTAAACTAAGGTGTATACTGGTGAGCTTGATCGAGATCGCGGAACAGGGTCCGTTCGGGATGGAAGTACAGATCGGCCACGCCGGTTGGTCCGTTACGATGCTTCTGGATCAAGATTTGAGCCATGCCGGGCTGCTCCGACTCTTCGCGCTTGTAGTATTCCTCACGGTAAATAAACATCACCACGTCCGCATCCTGCTCAATCGAACCGGATTCGCGTAGGTCTGACAGCTGTGGTACCGGCGGAGTTCGCGATTCCACGCTACGCGATAGCTGGCTCAATGCTAGTACCGGAACGTTGAGCTCGCGTGCCAGGGCCTTGAGACCACGCGAAATTTCCGATACCTCTTGCGTACGGTTGTCGCCCGAACCAATCTTGCGGCCGCTAATCAGCTGCAAGTAGTCAATCACAATCAGGCCTAAATCGTGCTCGGTCTGAAGCCGGCGCGCCTTGGTACGCATCTCCAAAATATTGGTGGTAGCGGAGTCATCAATATAGATTGGCGCCTCACTCAAAACCGCCATCGCGTCGTTAATTTTAGGAAAATCGCTATCTTCTAGCCGCCCGTTACGCAGCTTCCAGGAATCAATCCCCGACTCGGCCGCCAGCAAACGATCGATCAGCTGCTCTTTGCCCATTTCCAGCGAAAACACACCAACCGGTATACCCTCTTTGGTCGCTACATGGTGAGCAATGTTTAAAGCTAGGGTGGTCTTACCCATACTCGGCCGGGCCGCCAAAATTACCAAGTCTGATTTTTGCAGACCGGCCAGTAGATTATCCATTGCTTTAAAGCCGGTCGGCACACCTCTAAGGCTGTTTTTATCCTTGTGCAGCTCGTCTAGACGATCAAAAGAGTCGGCCAATACCGAGCTAATTGGGATAAAGTTCTGCTTAAGGTGCTTCTGTGAAACCGTAAACAGGGTTTGTTCGGCCTCATCCAGCAGGTCGTCCAGCGGTGTGGTTTCGTCGTGACCCAAACCGGCAATGGTGCCAGCTGCGCTGATTAAGCGGCGAAGGGTGGCTTTGTGCGACACAATGTTCGCATAATGGACGACGTGCGAAGCGGTTGGGACGCCCTCAGCTAGCTCGGTAAGGTAAACTGCGCCACCAATACGCTCTAACTCCTCTAGCTCGCCAAGACGGTTCGACAGGGTCAGTAGATCAATTGGCTGACGAGCCTCATACAGCTCAATCATGGCCGTAAAGATAATGCCATTGCGATCGACATAAAAGTCTTCAGCCTTTACGACATCGGCGACCTTAATCAAGGCCTCTTTATCAACTAAAATACCTCCCAACAGACCTGCCTCGGCCTCCAGGTTATGGGGCGGAACCGTACCGGGGGCAACCATTCTGCCAATATTCCCCTTAATTGCTTTTTTAGTGTCGGTAGCGCGGCTCATGAAACCACCTCGCCACCAAGAATTTCAAGAGCCGAGGCCACCAGTTCAGCTTCCGGTGCCGGTGTTGGCGCTGGAGCCGCTGATGCCTGTCGGGTCTCAAGCTGAGGCAGAACCGTAAACTTTGTCCCATACACCTTGGCTAAAGCCTGCTCAATAACCTGCTTATTCTTGGTTTCTTTCAACCGATCGCGGTGAAACCCAAAACGACAGGCCAACACCACTTCGTTGTTTTCCCTGAACTCCACCGCGCAAGATGAGCGCAGTAAGGCGTATAGCGAGTTGTTGCGCTGCTTAATGTGGGTTAACGCCTTCATCCATAGCTCATCGCTATATTGAGCCGAACCGGTTGATGGCGCCGGTTGAGCGTCATCTTTTTTGGCCTCTGAGCTCGCCGGTGAAGCATTAGATTCAGTTTGAGTCGGGCTGATTGACTGCGCTTTTGAACTGCGAGTCGACGTTAATCGTGGCTTACTAGCTAGCTCGGGCTGACCTTTAATCAACCGCAGCAAAGCCGCTTCGAGCGCCAGCTGAGGCCAAGGTGACTTTAAAACCGGGAGCAGTAGCTCAATCGCCCAAATTGCTTCGCCTAAACCGGCGTCATCTTGGTTAGCCGCCGCGGCGCTACGAACTCGCGCCCGGTACACTCCAACCAGCTGTTGGGCCAACTGGGCTGGTTGAGCGGCTTCAGCTTGAGCCTCATCTATGGCTGCTAGCAAGCCTTTAGCATTACTTTCGTCTATAGCCCCAACAATTGACTGCACCAGCTCAGGGTCAGAATGGCCTAGTAGCTGCCGCAAAGCCACCGCATCGAGCTGCGCTAAACCGCTGTTTGCTGCTTGATCCAACATGCCGATTGCATCACGAAAGCTGCCCTGGCTGGTGGTTGCAATTAGCTCTAAAGCGCCATCATCTATCGCCACCTTTTCCTGATCGGCGATGTAGCGCAGGTGGGCCAGCATATCTTTGGTGCCGATCGCCCTAAAACGAAAGTTTTGAGTTCGCGATACGATGGTTTCGGGTAGCTTGTGAGCCTCGGTTGTGGCCAGAATAAAAATAGCATGTGCTGGTGGCTCCTCTAGCGTCTTGAGCAGGGCATTAAAAGCTTCGGTGGTCAACATGTGCACCTCGTCGATAATATACACCTTATAGCGACCCATCGAAGGCGCACTGGTAATTTTTTCGCGTAGCGCCCTGGCATCATCAATACCGCGATTGCTGGCGGCATCTATCTCGATCAAGTCCAGGTGGCTACCAATCTCAACCTTGCAGTTGTCGCAAGTGCCACAGGGGCGCTGAGCCGGATCTGTGGCGGTACAGTTAGCCGCCCGGGCTAGCAACCTTGCCACGCTCGTCTTACCAACCCCTCTGGGGCCAGTAAACAGGTAGGCATGGCTAAGATGATCGCTAGCGATTGCCGAGCGTAAGGTTTCTACCACCTGCTGCTGCCCCAACACGGTATCAAAATTTTGGCTGCGGTATTTGCGATACCAGGCCACCTGAGACACGTTAAACCCCTACTTACTACTAACACCAGTATAGCGCCGCTAACCTATATTTTCCAGATGGCAGTTGTACACAATCTGGGGATAACTACTAGACGAGGACGGCCTCGATTGCGGCCCAGTCGGCCTCACCCTCTTCGGGGATCACAATGGTTACCTGATCACCAGGTTGCGCCTTATAGTAGGTAACGCTGGCAAACAAAACTCGATAGTCGTGACCCTGATATTCAACATAATACTGGCCATCTTTAAGGTTGAGCGTACCAATCACCTTGCGACGGGCAATTGGAGAAATCTGCTTATACAAGAAAGAACCATCATCACCAATGGTCAGCTTAAGGCCATCGCCTTGAACTAGCTTTGATTTTGAGGCGTAGTTGGCCGGCACCGAATATGGCTTGCCATCTGGACCAATCATTCGCTCGCCGTCAAAACGACCCTCCATTACCTTTCCGGTAACCTCGGCTACGGTACGGCTTGGCGCCACCGTCTCGTCGTCGCCGACCAAGCTGGCAAGCAGCTCTTTGGCCCCGGCCAGGTTGGTCTCAGCCTGTTCTATTAGCTTTTTGAGAGTTTTGAGTTGTTTATCGGCAATGTCGGTCACAGGTTGTACCCTTTTGTTTTGGTATACCAAATTATACTTATTGAATCATGAAGACAGGCTAACGTCAAAGTTTGCCGCCTGAGCTTCTGGTAAGAAGCTTTACTTTGACGCTAGCAGGAGCTTGTTTACTGAAGCTCTACAGTTGCACCAGCGGCCTCAAGGGCAGCCTTAGCTTCTTCGGCCTCAGCCTTAGGAACGTTTTCCTTAATTGGCTTAGGAGCACCATCAACCAATGCCTTGCTTTCAGCCAGGCCCTGGCCGGTAATCTCGCGAACCGCCTTGATGACGTTAATCTTCTGGTCGCCTGCAGCAGCCAGAACCACGGTGTAAGCGCTCTTCTCCTCGGCGGCGGCTTCGTCGCCACCTGCACCTGGAGCTGCGGCTACAGCAACTGCTGGTGCAGCTGCGGACACGCCGTAGTGATCCTCAAGTACCTTAACCAACTCGCTCAGCTCAAGTACGCTCAGCTTGTCGATCTGCTCAACCAAGTCCTTAAACTTAGCTGGAACTTCTTTTTTCTCTTCTGCAGCTTCTACTGCTGGGGTCTCTTTTACTTCCTCTGCCATGATGGCCTCCTTATTCTTTTGCTTCTTTAATTGCGTTGAGTACGGTAACAATACCGCGAACATTGGCACCCATTACACCAACCAAACCACTCAAAGGTGCGGCAATCGTGCCAACCACCTGAGCAATAAGCTGCTCGCGAGTCGGTAGAGTTGCCAGCGCCTTAACCTCGGCTGGGCTCAGTAGCTGTCCGTCGCCGGTGATAGCACCAACGATTTCGAGCGCCTTGTGCTCTTTGGCGTACTGGAATACCACGCGAGCTGGCTCAACCTCGTCCTCGGTCGAAATGGCCAAAGCCATCGGGCCGGTAAAGGTTGCTGGGTCGATGTCTGCTAGGTTGGGCGTGTTCTTCGCCGCAATCCGTAACAGGGTGTTTTTGGTAACCGAGTAGTTCACACCCGAATCGCGAAGCTTACCACGCAACTCAGTAATTTCCGGCACCGTTAAACCACGGTAGTCGGTCATTACCATTAACTTTAGCTGTCCCAGGGTATCCTGGAGCTGAGCTACGGTCTCTTCTTTTCGCTGTCGAGTAATTGCCATCTTGGTCTCCAAAAACAAAAAATTCGGCGATTAGCCGAAGACGTCTCATTAAATATTCATGAACGCAGCATGAAATCTAATGTACCTCGGGAGCTGATTAAGCTTTGCGGCCGCTCCGGTCTTCAGTAATCTCAATGATTGTATCTGTTGAACCGATGTTTGTCAACTCTGGACCGAACCAAAGACGGCTTTTATGTACTCTTCGTGCTCCTTCCTTTCTTCAGCTGCACGGTCATATGGAGGGACATAGCCATCTTTAACGTTATTTTCAATCTCAATAAGCTTCTCGAAAGTCTCCTTAGCTTCGTCATTCATCCCCCACAATCTCAACGCAATCGCCAAGCGACTGCGGTACCACTGGTACCCCCAATGCAGACTGCGCCACTCACTATCAACTTTTTCTACTGGTATCAAACGAAAAATGGAACTATCTCTCGGGCTATCAATATCAATAGTAATCCCTTTGTAGGTGAAAACTTTCTGGCTCATATATTACCTCCTTTGTTTAAGCCGCTGCAGCACCGCAACTGCTGACTCCAGCTTCTTGAGTCTTCTTTCGTACGTTGGCATATTATTGGTATCTGCCAGGATGTCTTTTGTAATGCCCTCAGTGTTAGCCCTAAGGTTTTCAAACTTAACCTCAACATCTCGCAACCGCTCTAGAACCCCCTCAAACGATACTTTTTCTGCCCCCATTTCTGCGTCCTTATTTAATACAATACAGTCTGCCAAAACATAATTAAATATTGATTAAACCAGGTTTGAGGGCGGAATAATACCAGTTATTAAAGCCAAGTAGCAGACACATAATTTATTCATTAAACGAAACTCCCGCGCGTAGTGGCTACCACGCGCGGGGTTAAAAAGTCGGTCTTGGTCGGTACGTGCCAACCGGTCCGCTACGGCGACCATGCCGCTTATAGCTTGGCTTGAGTCGTCGCCGGGCGCGATACTGCTGCTGCTTGCGCCTCCGGCGCTCGGGTCGGCCAGGATCTGCTCGCCGCTGCTGATTAACATACCAGCGATAGGCTCGATCCAGCTTGCGCTCGCCTGGAGTCATTTGCTGCCCACGCGGCTTGATGACGTAAAACGCCCCCATGCACCCGTGGACGACACTCGGGTCAATCTCTCCTGCCTGAGCTCTCTTGATAAGCCTGTAGAGCAGTTCGCGATAATGCGGCCTTACGTGCAGCTCGCCGTTCAGGTCGAGCCCAATCCCGTTGAGTACCGCCATCTGACTATGCTCGGCCGCCAGATCAATTAGCTGTGTTTTAGCCGGCTTGATCTCGAACCCAGCCGCCCGAATGATTTGCAGGATCGACCTACGGAACCGTCTCCCGATCGGAGCACCCGAGGAGATAATCAGGTCATCAATGTAACGGGTATAGGTGATGCCGCCTCGCTCGGCAAACAACGTTGCGAGCGGCTGGTCGATTACCTCATTGGCGTACAGGTTGAACAGCTGAACTGAAACCAGCCCACCCGTCACCAATCCACCGCTTTCATTACCGAAGCAGTATCGAGCTACAAGTTCAATGTCTGACTCCGGCAACCCATGTTGGCGCAAGATGTCAGCCATCGCTTCTGGCCGGACGTGATCATACGCGGCCTTCAGATCATAGCAACACAGGTACTGATTGCCACGATGTGCCTTGACGTGGTTGACCACTTTGGATTTGCGAAGCCCAGCGGTGACGTATGGCATTTCAACATCAAGCCGGCTCAACGCCGCTCGAATCTGCAAGTGAATCTTGCGCATCGCTTTATTGGGCGCTGAAACCCGCCGAAACTTAACGTTTCCAGAGAGTCGATTTACATCTTTATGGATGAAGGAGTGAAACAGCGGCTCCTCCATCAACGCTTCCAGCTCAAGCTCAAGCTGGCCGGTGTTGTGAAGGGGCATGTTTGCTCCTAGATCGTAGAAGCCAGTAATCAGCCGGGGGCTACCGGAGGAGTAAGAATACTGGGTGCTGCGACCGCTCGTCAGAAGAGAACAAGAGTCTAAGCACATGGGTGTTGAGGCCACTACTGGCACACAACGCCTCGCCATCGGCAAGGATCGGTAGCAGGGTTAAACCTTCAACCTACAGGCCGACGTTTTACACCGAACGTCGGCGGAACATTCCGGTACTACAGCCCCCGACTGCACGAAGCAGGGCTAATTACCTTTGAAGCAGCTGCGACGTGTGGGTGCGCTCTGGGCGCACACGTAGTTTTACACAGCCAATTTGAGTCAAAAAGTCTAAATAGTTTTACTCAAAAAGATCCGAGTCAAATACAGTTACCCGATCAAAAACCGCCCAACCGGGCGGCTTGATGATCTAAAAAGTAGTTTTAGCGTTTGTTGCTGGCGGCAATTGCCTTGGTGACATCAATCTTGATGCCAGGGCCCATGGAGGTGGTCAACGAGATCGCCTCGACGTAAGTACCCTTAGCGGCGGCCGGCTTGGCCTTCATGATCGCCTGAATAGCGGTAGTCAGGTTTTCGAGCAGCTTGTCATCCGCAAAGCTAACCTTGCCGACCGGCAGGTGAACAATGGCCTGCTTGTCGATGCGGAACTCAACCTTACCGGCCTTAGCCTGCTCAACCGCCTGCGCTACGTTGGCAGTCACAGTACCACTCTTAGGGTTTGGCATTAAGCCACGCGGCCCAAGCACCTTAGCAGCCTTGCTGAGCTTGGCCATCATGTCTGGGGTGGCAATTAGGGTATCAAACTCAATCTTGCCCTTGCTAATGGTCTCAACCAGGGCTTCGTCGCTGACGATATCGGCACCTGCCTTCTTGGCATCGGCATGCTTATCGGTTGGAGCAATTACGGCCACGCGAATGGTCTTACCGGTACCAGCTGGAAGCACCACGGTTGAACGCACCATCTGGTCGGCCTGCTTAGGATCAACTCCTAGGTTCATATGCAGCTCAACCGAAGCATCAAACTTGACCTTGCTGGTCTTCTTTGCCAGCTCAATTGCCTCAGGTAGCTCGTAAAACTTACCCTCTTCAATCAGCTCACGGGAGCTCAAGTAGTTTTTGCCGTGACGGTTCTTTGGGTTAGGCGTGTGAACGATTTTAGGCTTTACTGGAGCCTCTTTATCCTCTTTGGCGGCCTCTTTGCGGGCTTCTTCTTCGTCGGCCTCTCGCTGAGCCTTAGCGCTGCGCTTACCAGCCTTGGTGGTGCGAGGCTTGCTATCCTCATCAACCGTGTCATCTGGGGTTTCGTCGGTGTTTTCTTTGGCAGCGTTATCGGCTGGAGCTTCGTCAGTTACAGCCTCGGCCTGAGCTTCAACCTGCTCGTCAGTAACGATTTCTTCGTTCTGGATCTCTTCTTTCTTCTTTGCCATCATATTCTCCTGTGGTTCAAGCGGCTTTCGGCCTCCCACCGTTGTTGATTAATCTTGTACTTTTACGCCCATGCTGCGAGCGGTACCAGCGATCACCTTAAAGGCAGCCTCCGGATCGTTAGCGCTTAAATCGGGCATCTTCTTTTCGGCGATTTCCATCACCTGCGACTTAGTTAAAGTGCCGGCTTCTTCTTTTAATGAGTTGCCAGCGCCCTTTTGGATGCCAGCGGTGCGACGAATGATGTCGGCGGTTGGCTCACCCTTGGTGGTAAAAGTGAAGCTGCGATCTTCATAAATGGTGACCTTAACCGCCAGCTGAACATCCCCTAGCTCCTTGGTTTGGTCGTTAAAGGCGTTAACAAACTCCATCATGTTTACGCCCTGGGCACCCAGAATTGAGCCCACAGGAGGCGCTGGGCTAGCCTTACCGGCTCCTAAACGGAACTTTACGTTTGCCTTAACTTTCTTTTGCTCTGCCATATTAATCCTTTCGTGGTGCAAACGGCTTAATCAGCCTCCCACCTTAAACTTAAATCTTTTTAACCTGCAAGCTATCGAGTTCAACCGGTGTCTCGCGGCCAAACATACTTACTAGTACCTTAATCTTGCCCTTGCTCTCGTCGATCTCATTGACCGAGCCGTCAAAGCCCTTAAATGGACCATCAACGATATTAACCGTCTCATTAATGTGGAAGTCGATCTTGTACTTAGGCTCCTCAACACCCATGCGCTTCTGAATGTGGCGCACCTCATCCGGATCGATTGGGGTTGGAGTAACTCCGCTGCCAACAAAGCCGGTGACGTTTGGGGTGTTGCGAACTACAAACCACGAGTCTTCGGTAACATCCATCTGCACCAGTACGTAACCTGGGAAGATGCGGCGCTCAACAATGCGACGACGACCGTTCTTAATCTCAATCTGATTTTCTTTTGGCACAATCACATCAAAAATCTTGTCGTGCATGTTCATGGTGACAATACGCTGCTTGATGTTTTCGGCGACTCGATCTTCATATCCTGAGTAGGTATGAATCACGTACCAGTGCTTGTTTGCGGTCGACTCGGTCATAACTTATCCCTTAAGAATTATTTGCTTTAAAATCTGACCAAAAATGTAGTCAACCACCCCAATAAAGACGGCTAAGGTTAGAGCGAACACCACTACGATAATGGTTAATCGAACCGCTGATGGCCGCGACGGCCAAACCACCTTGCGTAGCTCGGTCCACGACTGCTGTACATATGTGACCAAACGATTCATCGATCTCCTTTTGACAAAGCCAGCGTTGCGCTCTTGCTCATATTTTTGGCAATTTTAAAAAGCCCGGCGGCTTTTGCTCAATTATAAGATGAGCCATCGAAAAAGTCAACGGTGCCGCAGCGTCTGGACCCGGCCGGCCAGCAGGCGAAGTTGACGGCTCGGGAAGCACCGTGCCACCCAGTAGCGATACTGCCGCAGCCACATCCGCGACTCGAGTTGCAACGAAGTCACAAACAGCAGGGTGATGAACAGCCAAGTAGCTGCTGCTACCAGCAGGGTTACGGTCAGATGATTGTACTCCGAAAAATGCTGATTGAGGTAAATCACCGCAATTGCCGCCCCAACCACCACCAAAATGCCGGTTATCCAAGCCCTGATCAGAGCCAGCGATAGACTGCCTCCAGCCTTGGCAAAGGTTCGCCAGCCCAACTTATAGGTTTGAGTGGAGCTCATTCCGCCAATTATGGCTGCCGGTATGGCAATGTGGCGAGACACCAGGGCCCCTAGTAGCAGCCAAGCCGCAACCGCGTTCAGCGCAAGTAACAAGCCGGTTTCGGCCCAATCTGGCAAACCAAGCCTGCCAACCCCCTGCCAGCCAGCGGCTGCCAGCGATACCGTTATTATGACCACAATTACTGTCATTAAGTTGATGTTAACAACATCCATAAACCCGCTTCGAGCGGCCGACCACCACTGCCTCCGCTCTACCGGACGATGATCGGAGGCCCGTGACATGCCGTACAAGATTGCCGATTGCGCTAAGGTCAAAACCGCAAAAATTAACAAAGCCGCAGCGACTACGGCGTAAAGCACAATATCCACGCCAATCAAAAACCAGACCATCGCTCCAAATATCGCCGCCAGAGGCACTGCCACCAAGGTTGCCACCTTGAAGCTAAAGCCAAATGGGTGCGGCTTGGTGTCGGTAGGTGGCTGCAGCTTATGCTCCTTGGTTGACTGATTGGGCTCATCAAGCTTGGTTTCAGCCTGTTTTTGAGCCGGTGGCGCTATTGGGGCAACAGGCTGATGGGTTGCTCGAGCAGCCGCTGGCTGGGCGGTTGTACTGTAGCGTAGATCTAAAGCCGAGTCGGTAGCAGCGGCCGACTTAACCGGTACAGCCTTCACCTCAGCCTCAGCTCTTTTTGTCACCTTAACTTCCTTAAGCTTTGGTTCGATGGGTGCTTTTGGCTTGGCAGCAACAGGTTTTTTAACCGCTTTTGGTTTACCAGCACCAGTAGCCGACTTTATTGCCACGGGTGTTGCTACCGCCACCGGATCAGGCTGTTTTTTAACCGCCGGCTTAACCGAAACCGAACCCCCTGCCGGTGCCGTATAGGGTTCACCACAGTTGATACAAAATTTCTGTCCTTGGATTTCAACTATATCTGTTGAATCACAATTTTGGCAGCGTTCAGACATACATCTATTATAAGCTATTTCCAAGCGTAAGCACAATCATTGATTTCCCCGGCTTCCCCAGGTACTTTGTGCAATATTACAAATTAATGGGTATGCCGTCTGGAAAAGCGCTGCACCAACAACCCGATCAGCAAAACCAGTATTACACCCAATAACACAATCAAAACCGCACTAACGGCAGGAGGCATCCATTCTCCATCTCCAGACACTTTTTGACCAGCGGTTTCACCCCGTAAAAATAGCTGCGTTTGTTGGCTGGTTGCTGGCGACTGCAACACGGCACTAGCCGACGTACTTGCCTGACCAGAGCCCTCTCCGGTGGGCTGCAACTGCTGTTCTGGCGTTGACTGTAGCCCCGATACTCCCTGCTGAGGGTTAACTGTCGACTCTGACCCCTGCATATAGCCTAAGAACCAGCCCGCTTATTAGGCTTTTTAGGCTTGAGAGCAATTCCTACTTCGTCCAATCTTTCGGTTGGCATTGTGGTTGGAGCGCCCGTTAAAGGATCGCGAGCATCGCCGGTCTTAGGAAAAGCAATAACTTCGCGAATATTTGGCTCACCAGCTAGCAGCATCAATAAACGGTCTAAGCCCCAGGCGATACCTCCATGCGGCGGCGTGCCATATTTAAAGGCCTCCAGTATATGGCCAAATCGCTGCTCAGCCTCTTGACGACCCAGCCCGAGCAGTTCAAACACCTTAGCCTGCAACTTAGCATCGTGGATTCGAATTGAGCCACCGCCAACCTCAAAGCCGTTTAGGGCTATGTCGTAGGCTAGAGCGCGGACCTTGTCGGGCTCAGAATCAAGTAATGGCATGTCTTCTGGATTAGGCGCGGTAAACGGATGGTGAACCGCGTCGAGCTTACTGCCTTCGGTAGCAATCTCAAACAACGGGAAATCGGTCACCCAGCAAAAGGCGAACTCCTTGGGGTTATTCTTATCTTTGCGCAAATCTGGCTTGTCGGTACCGTGCTGCTCCATCGCTTCCGCGTAGGTTAAGCGCGGAAACGGAACGGTGGTAATCTGAGCATCTGGCACCGTCTGCTGCACCACTTTGATTAAAAGCTTCTCGTTGAGTCGTAGAATGTCTTCTTGGTCAACAAAGGACATTTCTACATCCAGCTGAGTAAACTCGGGCTGGCGATCGCCTCGCTGGTCCTCGTCTCGTAAGCAGCGGACAATCTGGTAATACCGCCCAATTCCGCCAACCATTAGCATTTGTTTAAACTGCTGCGGCGACTGCGGTAAAACATAAAACTGATCCGGATGCAGTCTGGCTGGAACCAAGAACTCACGAGCACCCTCAGGAGTACCCTTAGTAAGAAGCGGCGTCTCAACTTCGGTAAAGCTTTGTTCGTCGAGATGATTACGTAAAATGCTGTTAACTTGGTGGCGTAACTTTAGGTTTGCGACCATCCGTTCGCTGCGCAAGTCCAGATACCGGTGCTTTAAGCGCAGCTCCTCATTAACATCCAAGGTGTCCTTTTTAACCTCAAATGGTAGCTCCTGGCTGTCATTAAGCACCTCGACCGACTCTGCCCCCAGCTCGACGGTGCCGGTGACTAGTCTGGGGTTGATGTAGCGCTCTCCCCGTTTGCGAACAGCACCACGTATCGATACTACGTACTCAGGCCCAAGTTTAGGTAGAGTTGAAGGGTCATCGACCACCACTTGCAGTAAGCCGGTGTGGTCGCGCACCTCAATAAAAGCAATTTTACCCATATCGCGTATGGTGTGGACCCAGCCCTGTACCACCACGGTTGAGTCAATGTGATGCAGAGTTTCGGCGACTTGAACCGCTGGAGTAGAAGATTTCATAGCTACTACAATACCGTTTTTTTAGCTTAAAAGCCACCTAATGACGGCAGTGGGGGCAGCTTTCTTCTTGCCGAGTGCCCATAATCCAGGCTCGCCAGGCCAGTCGAGCCGGTAGCAGGCCCCAAAACAGCTTAAAATCAACCCAGCGACGACCCCACCAGCCAATTCTCCCAAACAGTTGAGTGCCCCTGGGGGTATTAACCGCGCACCAGTGTGGCCCAACCGGAATTGCACCAACCGGAGCTTTTGGAGCATAAGTTGGCAGTGGCAAACCATCTTCAAGCGAGCGCATAACCTCTGCCAGGTACCGGCCATCATATAAGGCGGTCTGGGCCCAGCCAGCATGTTGGGTTGAGGCGCTATCCCCCGCCACCCACACGTGAGGAGCGGCCGACAGGTGCTCATCAACCTCTACCTTTTGGCCCTTGGCCAACTTAAACAGCTTTGGGTGATCGGCAAACAACGGGTTGTTGGTCATTCCGGCGGTCCAAATAACGGTGTGAGTATCGATATTGCCGTCAGGCAGCTTAAGTTCGCTTGCGGTCTCACCCTTAACCGCCACGCCGGTGTAAACTCTTACCCCTAGTTTCTCCAACCGATAATGAATCATCTGCCCAAAACGCTCTGGTAGAGCTGGCAGTATTCGCGGGGCAGCCTCGACCAAATCAACCGTAAAGGGCTTGCGGATGTTGTGATTCTGCCGCAGTTGCTTAAGGTAGCTGACCAGCTCACCTGCGAGCTCTACCCCGGTTGGGCCGCCACCAACCACAACGTAATGACCATCCGGCTTGTGGCCAGCTGTTAACTCCGCGTGTAGATGCTGCTTAAGCTCAGCCGCCTCGGCTATCGATTTCATGCCATAAGAAAATTCTGGCAAGCCAGCGATGCCAAAGTAAGCGGTTACGCTACCCAAAGCCAAAACCAGCTCGTCATAATGATAGCGTTCTTTGCTTTGGCAGGTAACCGTTTGATTTTTGGCATCAATTTTCTTGACTTGATCGTAAACCACCTCTACCCGACTGCCGGCGAAAATATCAACCAGCGGCACCTCAACCTCCAAGTGCGAGCGGCCGGTAACCGATCGATACAGCGCCGCATGATACTCAAAGCTGCGCCGATCGCTAATCAGGGTGATATGAAAGCGATGATCCCGGTCTAGCTCGCGGGCCAATTTAATACCAGCAAACCCTGCTCCGACAATTAAAACGTGCTTCATAGCCATCCCCTCATGCGGTAAAACATCATTGCTAGCGGTTCGTAGCCTCGCCATGCGTCCCGACTACGCGTCCATTTTTGGCTTGAGCGCAGGTCAAACTCAACCGCGCCGCGCAAGTCATCGGTAGTGACCCAGCTAATCCCTAACTGAGTACAAACAGCCTGGACTCGCGGCAGATGGTAAGCGTTGGCCAGTAACACAGCGGTTTTATAACCTCGCTGGCGCATGGCCTCCTTAGCCTGCATCGCCACCTCTTGGGTGTCTAAATATTTGCCTTTGCGGCGGTGTTTGGTAATTTTAATGATTGGCTGAGTCGGTTTTTTAACCTGCTTAAGATACGCATCTGCAATTTCCCACTGCAAGATTTTTGGTAGATGGTCGTAGTGCCTGGCCGCTACTGCCGCCAAGTCCTCATTACTTAAGCCCGGCTCAATCCGTTTACCCTTACCCCTATAGCCAAAAGAAAACCCAATCACACAGTCGGCCTGGCTCAACTCCCCACTCTGCTGGTAATCGCCGGTCCAGGCTCGGCGCAAAGGACCAAGCGGCATGGTTAAAATACGAAACGGATTCATACTGTTAAGTATCGGCCGGCTCTAAGCCAAAGTCAATAAAACGCTTATGCTATTAGGTTGAAGCCTAAAGCCTGCTCAACCTAATCCTAGTGTTCCGAGCGTAACTCGCGTTCTGGTACAAAGAACATCAATACCATGGCCACTACCGCCAACACAAAGGAGACAAAGAACACGCCGGTCACCGCATCGGTCAAAGCTAGCTTGGTGGCCGCCATAAAGGTATCAAAAGCCTGTAAAATCATACCCTTAATTTGTGGCGGCAAAGTCAGTGAATGTAGCTGCGCCGTAATTTGATCCACCGCATCACGGTTCTGAACCACATCCGGGTTCTTAAGCACCGGCTCCAGCTGTTGTGGCAAGCCCTTTACCGAAATGTTTTGGATCTTGTCGCTCAGAATATTGTTAAACACCGCCCCAAGCACGCTTGCGCCAATTGCTCCTCCCAGCGTTCGGAAGAAGGTTACCGAGCCGGTTACAACGCCCAGATCTTTATTGGGGAAAGCATTCTGAATTATGATCGGCATTACCGAGAAGGTTGGCCCAATACCAAGGCCCAGTAGAATCATATAGGTTACCACCTCGGCATGGCTGGAATCTACCTTTAGCTGCGACATCAGGTACATGCCTAGCGACATTACTGCCAGCGCTGCTACCACCAACCACTTATAGCGTCCGGTTCGCGACACTATCTGCCCCGATACAATATTCATCACCACTAGCGAAAACATCATTGGCAGCAAAATGATACCGGAGTTGGTTGCGCTTGAACCCTGAACCATTTGTACAAAAATTGGGATGTACAGCACAGCCCCAAACATCGACAGGAACCCAAGCATCACGATGATGTTACCAAGAGTAAAAATACGCTCCTTAAACAGTCTCAGCGGCAGTAACGGATCGGCCGCCGTGTGCTCAATCCAGAGGAAGATTGGCAGCATTACTGCCGACAAGCCAAACAGGCCTAGTATTTGCGGGCTATTCCAGGCGTACTCGTGACCGCCCCAAATTAATGCCAGCAAGAAAGGAATAACCGTAGCGGCCACTCCAACCGAACCCAGCCAGTCGATCTTGCCGTGGGCATCACGGGTGATGTTAGGCAGAGTTCGACTTGCAATTGCCAGCGCGGCAATACCAACCGGTAGGTTGACTAAAAAGACCCAGCGCCAGCTAAAGGTATCGGTTAGCCAGCCGCCAAGGGTTGGCCCAACCACCGAAGCAATACCAAACAGAGCCCCGATCATGCCAATGTATTTGCCCCGCTCGCGGGCCGGGAACACATCGGCAATAACGGTAAAGGCGCTAGCCATCAAACCTCCACCACCAACACCTTGAATTGCGCGGCCCAGGATAAGCATCCACATCGCGTGAGACATGCCGGCCACCAAAGAGCCAAGCAAGAAAACAATGACGTTGAAGTAAAACAACTTTTTGCGGCCGTAGATGTCCGACAGCTTAGCAGTTATTGGCGTGGTTACCGCTGCCGCCAGCATATAAGCCGATACCACCCAGCCGATCTCGCTAAGTCCGTGCAGATCGCCAATAATCTTTGGCAACGCCGTACCCACGATGGTCTGGTCCAGCGCAGCCAAAAACATACCAGCCGCAACTGCGATTAGCACTCCAATTTTTTGCTGCTTCGATAAGTCCTTCATTCTTTTTTGCTACCCTTCTTGTGTAATAGTTGTCTAGTTAACTATTATTCTATACAGACAAAACTAACATGGCAAGCTTTTTATTCTTAATAAGAATAACTTCAAAACCAAAAGTAAAGGCGGACGAGGTAAACCCGTCCGCCAAAACTCTTTACTACACTACTCAGGTACCTCAAGGGTAACGTTGCCACCTCGGCAGAGGCAGTAACGCGCCACTTTGAGGACCACCTTGTCCCACAACGGGTGATCGGTATCGATCGCCACCTTGACGCCATACTCGGTCGGCATGTCGCAGTCGCTATCGTCCCAGTACCACTCACTACGGAGCGCGGGGAACTCTTCTTGGAGGTAGCCCTCCAGGGTGTGAACGAACTCTTCTTGCGTGATGATGTAAAGCACGGCTTTTCCTCCTATTGTGGGTACAAAGGAGGATGCCAAGGGCTGAGCATTGGAAGCTCGGTTGCCACTACTGCGGCAAAGCAGCCCAGGCGCCATGTACTACTGTAAAGAGCTGAGGATTTCTCCCCTGAGCCGATCAGTCGAGCTGACAGACTCGGGGGTGAGCCCAGATTAACGCACTGGGCGTTGAGGTGATACCTCGCGTAACCGCTGCTAGCGGGCGTCCTGCCGGAAGTCCTTGATGACCCCCTGGACGCCGATGACCAGGATCAGGAGTAAGAACCAGCCGGTCGCAGCGCAGGTCGAGACCAAGATCGCGGCCTCCCAGTCGGATCCGACCACTCCGTCTTCCACGATCCACCCGGCAAGGGTGGAGCCGAAGCCCGTGGTGTAGCCGACCACCGCACCGGCAACCGCCACCACCACAAGGGAGATGCCGACGCCGGGGAAGGTGTCCAGCCAGTCGACTGAGTTCTTCAGAAACTTACGCATTGATTCCCTCTCGGGTAGTAGGTGCAGGTTTCACGTCTCTTATCGAGAGTGATAATTGCCATAATACCATACTACTTATGTTTTGTCAATATATCAAATTAAATCTATTGTTTTGGCTTGAAATCGAGGGCCACCGAATTAATGCAATATCGCTGCCCGGTAGGGTTTGGTCCATCAGGGAACACATGCCCTAAATGAGCTCCGCAGTTTGAACAGCTCACCTCTACCCGATGATGACCCAGACTGTAGTCGTCTTTAAACTTTACGTTTGATTTACTCACTGCATCATAAAAGCTTGGCCAACCGGTGCCGCTCTCAAACTTGGTGTCCGAACTAAAGAGCTCCTGCCCACATGCGACACACCGATACATGCCACTCTCTTTATTGTCTAGGTAGGCTCCACTAAACGGCGCCTCTGTACCATGCTCTCTAACAATCCGGTACTGTTCGGGCGTCAGTTTTTGCTGCCAAAATTGATCTGACTTGTCTGCCGCATCTTTGATCATACTTATATTATATACAATTATTCCATGGCAGGGGTGGCAGGACTCGAACCCACGACACTCGGTTTTGGAGACCGATGCTCTACCAGCTGAGCTACACCCCTATATCAGATAGGACCACATAATTGTATCTTATTAATGCCTATTTGTTGAGTAAAACTGGGCTCATGGCGTCCTATATCCATGAGCCCGCTGGCATTTTTAGTTCTGCATACTGGCTTCGCTAAGCTGGGCGGTCACAGCTCTTTCAAGAAGCCTTCTAAGTAGGCGAGTCAGTCCAAGCTGTGCAATACCAGAAGCAATTCCGCTGTTGATGTACTCCTCAATGTCTAGTACAACGTCACGCCAAATCTCCCCGTAGCCAACTCCGTACCTGACGGCCTCATATATGGTGTGCCGGTTGAGGTGATATTCAAGCTCAAACGGAGTAAAGGCTTGGCTGCAAGCCGGGCAGTAGATATGGGGCAGCCAGCTGACGTCAAAGTTGGTTATGCGACCCCAGATGTAGCCGCTGCTGGTGTTTTCGCTCCAAACTGTGCCATTCCAAGATTCCCCCGGAGCAAGGCTTTTTAGCCTAACCTTAGTCCTTGTTCTGAGGCCATATACCTCAACCGCGTCTGTCTTTGGATTGTTCTGAAACAGATGGGCGGCAAAGGTCATGCTAGAAAAACCAGGGGATTTTAGCTCAATGCTTGCCCTGCTAAAGCCTTGCAGCGTAAAAAACTTCCACGGGTCTTCGAGGTTATTGCGCTTTTCAAGCAAGATAGCCACGATCAACTCCTAGTGAAGGTGCAGAATGGCTAGATTATGCGATAAGTGCGCTCACAACGCAAGGCTATGAGCAGGTGAGCTACTTGCTCTCTTTAAATTCAACAACCTTGTTAAGGCGCTTAGAATACTTTTTCATCACTAAACGATCAGGGGTGTTTTTAGGATTCTTGGTGGTGGTGTACACCGTCTCCGGATCCTCGTTTGAACGCAAAGTGATGATTGGGCGGTTCTTTTTAGCCATTTACTTGGCTCCTTCTGCTTCCGGCATCACAATGGCGGCAACAACATAAAAAATCAGCCCCGGGAACACACCGGTCACTAGGATGAAGAATGCCATGCCTAGTCGAACGATGGTAGGGTCAAACTCAAAGTATTCAGCAATCCCGCCGCAAACGCCGGATAGCTTCTTGTCTTTACTTAAGGTTAACTTTTTAGTCTTAGTTGCCACTGTTTTTCTCGGTTATTTACTATAATTATACCATAAAAATTACATGGAGCCCAGGACGAGGATTGAACTCGTGACCCCTTCCTTACCATGGAAGTGCTCTACCACTGAGCTACCTGGGCGAGATGATGCAATTTGGTGCCGGGTGAGAGATTCGAACTCCCGAAGGCGTACGCCAGCAGATTTACAGTCTGCCCCCGTTGACCGCTTGGGTAACCCGGCATAGATTTTCTGGAGCCGACGACAGGAATTGAACCCGCAACCTACAGTTTACAAAACTGTTGCTCTACCATTGAGCTACGTCGGCAGGACGCATACCTCGGTCGGCCAGCTGTCTTTCAACCGAATTAGCATAGCATTTTAACCTGGAACATTCAACCAGCTTTTAGGCTAGATGCGAGTCGGCTTTTGGCGGCGTAAGCGCTCGTCACTCGGGTCAAGAGTGGCTATTTGCTTGCGCACGGCTTCGGCCTTAGCTGGCTGACGACTGGCTTCGTAAGCATCAGCCAGTAGCCACAAAACCCTTGGACTCGCCTCAAGCTGTACCGCCTGCTCTAAAGCTTGTATCATCCGGGGGTTGTTATCAAGCTTTTTAAAGGTTTTGGCTAGCCCAATATAGCGCTGCAGCGTTGGCTCAAACATCACCGCCTTTTCGAAAGCCGCCGCGGCCTTCATGTAGTTACGATTTTCAAAGAAAGCCAACCCTAAATTATAGTAAGTCGTGCCAGACGGCTTGAGCTTGGTCGACATCTCGAATGCCTCAATCGCATCAGGATAGTTCCGCTGGGCCGAGTAAAGAGTCCCCATCCGGCTGTAAGTTTGAACATGGCGATGATCTATTTTAAGGATTTGCATATAAACCTTTTCGGCGGCGGTATATTTGCCGGCCGCCCGTAAACGTCGAGCGTAATCGGTGAGCTCCTCAATCTTGTTTTGGTTGGCGACAGCGGGTGCCTTGGGGTTTAACCGAAGCTTTGGCGCGCCACCAAGCAGCCGGAATAAAAAGAAGGCGGCCGCGGCGATAATCAGTAAGCCAATCACGTACTTACTCCCGCCTCCAGCACATAGGCCTCAAGCGCAACGCGCGGAGCGATATGGGCTTTTAGCCGCTGCTGAAGCTTTTGGATCGCCTCAAGCGGCTCCGGTAGCAATCGGTCGGCATGACGAGCTTGAAAGTGCGCTAAATCGGCAAGCGCGCTTAGGCATTCTGGGATCTGCTGTGGTGCCGTGGCTAGCGTGGCGGCTACCTGCAGCCGGTCAAACAGTTGGCCCTCAACCAACCCTTGAGCGGTTTGTTGAATCTGCTGAGCGTGTTGAAGCTGGTCGACGTCCCGAACCAACCTAATGGCCTTGCCAACCGCGCCATGACTAAGAGTAGCGGCGTGACGAGCGGCCTGCTGGTCAATACCGTACTGCTCTAACAAGAAACCCTCAATCGCCTTAACCGAAAGTGGCGGCACGTACAGCAAACGACAGCGCGACACCACCGTATCCAGTAGGGCGGTTCGGTCAATGGCAGTCAAAATCAGCAAGGTGTCCACCGGAGGTTCTTCGAGCAGCTTGAGCAACGCATTTTGAGCCGGCAGGCTTAAACTGTCGGCATTATGAATAATCGCTATCCGACGCTGGTTGTCGCCATATGGTCGATAATTAAGGGTGTGATGAAGCTGGTGAACCGCTTGTACGCCAATTGTGTTCTTAGCATCTGGTTCAACCAAGATAATGTTTGGGCTAGAACCGACGGCGGCCAGTACGCAGGCGCTACAGCTGCCATTTTCGCAACCAGCACAGGTTAAACGCCGAGCTATCTCGCGAGCAACCGTAAACTTGCCCACGCCTTCCGGGCCAAACAGCAATACCGTACGCTTCGGGTGTTTTATGAGCGCGTTTATTTGTGAGTCAGTCTGAGGGTGGACAAACAGCTTCATGAACCCATTATACCTTGTTACGCAAGGCATCAAGGTAGTCGCTAAGCTCTTGTGGCAGGGGGCTACTCACCTTAACCGTCTTACCTGACGGTGCTACAAACTCAATCTGCTCGGCGTGCAAAAACTGGCGGTTCAAACCAGGAGTTGGTTCGCCATAAAGAGTGTCTCCCACCACCGGATGCCCTAAATGAGCAAAATGAACTCTAATCTGGTGTGTTCGGCCGGTTTCTAGACCAATTGAGACCAAACAGGCACCGGCTAATCGCTCAAGCACCTGGTAGTGAGTGACCGCTTGGCGACCATGCGGCAGCACCGCCCTCTTAATGGGAGTGGTTCGATTGCGGCCAATTGGCAGTTTAATAGTCGCTTCATCTTCGTTTAAGCGCCCCCGTACTAGCGCAATATAGCGCTTGTCTACCTTACGTTCACGAAACTGTTGCTGCAAGTAAGCTTTAGCCTTGGGGTTTTTGGCCAGCAACATCACCCCGGAGGTGTCCTTGTCGAGGCGGTGAACAATACCTTGGCGGTCATCGTCATCGTCCTCTACGCCTTGAGCCGCAGCAAAGGCCGCCACCGTTGGCTGCATGCGACCGGTTTCGGTATCATGCACCACCAGGCCGGCAGGCTTATCAATTGCCATGACGTCATCATCTTCGTATAAAATCGTTAAATCGGGTGCCTCAAAACCAACTTGCGGTTCGGGTTGGGTCACAGTTATCTGCTCTCCCCCTTCAACCTGCCACTTAGCTGGGCGTAGCTCTGAATCTACCTTCACCCTCTGTTCCTTGAGCATCCGCTGGACCTGGCTGCGAGTTTGACCAAGCAGCTGGCTCAAGGCGACATCCAGCCGCTGACCCGCCGCCGATTCCGGAATACGCTGGGCCTGACTCATCGGATTAAGGCGGAGGCCTTGTTGAGGTCGGCTTTGGCTCCAAGAATTATTAAGCGATCACCCGGGTAAATCACCTCATTGCCGGTTGGCCTAACCTTGCTGGTGCCATCAGAGCCGTTAATTGCAATCACAGTTGCGCCAATTGCTCCTTCTGTCAAAGCCTTGCCCAGATGATGCCCGGCCAGGCGCGAACCGTCGCCAACCACCATTTCCTCAACCTGTAGGTCGGTACTTGCACCCGAGCTACTCACAATGTCCATATAGTCGACCACACTCGGTCGCAACGCCATGGAGGCCATGTGGTAGCCTCCAATTTGGTATGGCAAGGCAACGCGATCGGCCCCAGCACGCTTTAACTTAACCTCATTTTCCGCCCGGTTGGCTCGCGCCACAATGTAGATATCGGGGTTGATGGCCCGCGCCGCCAGGGTTACCAGCAGGTTGGCTGAATCATCACCCAAACTCGCTACCACTCCGGCTGCGTGATCGATGCCGGCTTCGCGCAAAGCTTGTTCTGAAGTGCTGTCGGCCTGAAAAGCGGTGTAACCCAAACCAACCGCGTCACCTACCTTGGCCTGGTCGCGATCCATCCCAATAAACTCAATTTCTTCAATCGCCATCTCGCGCGCAACCTGGCTGCCAACGCGGCCTAATCCACAAATAATATAGTGCTGTCTCATTTTTTTAACTTTTGCCGCCAATCGTCTTTTCCGTACATTATCGCTTACACCCATCATATATTCAGCCATCCACTTAATCAAATAGCCGATGATAGCCAAACTAGAAATAATTAATAGAATGTTTAATACTCGGGCCGCTGGATCATGCAGCTCAACGTGTCCATAGTGTCGCAGCATAATCAACATCGACTGGTAACTAGCATCACCCAGCGATAAACCTTCAAAATGCATAAACCCAACGGTCCCAACGACAACTGCCAGGACGGTAAAACCTAGTATTTTCCAGGGTGTATGATATGCGCTCACCCCATCATTATATAATGGTTACGCTTGCCTGGCTATACGACAATAAGCTTAACGCTTACTAAACTGAGGTGCCTTACGGGCGCGCTTGAGACCAGGCTTTTTACGTTCTTTCTCACGTGGATCGCGAGTTAGATAGCCAGCCTTTTTAAGGGTGGTGCGCAAACCTTCGTCTTTAACTTCAAGGGCGCGAGCAATTGCCAGACGGGCAGCTTCGGCCTGGCCGCGCTTACCCCCACCGCTAACCTTAAGGGTGACTTTAAGCTTCTTAGCGTGACCGGTTAGCTCAATTGGCTGCTCCAATAGCTGCACAAAAGCCTCATTATTGAAGTAGGCTCCGGCAGTCTCCTCGCCAATCATAATCTCACCTCCACCCTGGTAAAGTCGGGCGGTAGCAATCGCCTCTTTGCGACGACCAACTCCGTAAAAATACTTTTCTTTAGCTGCTTCAGCCATTAATCTCTCCTAAGGTCTTGGGTTGCTGTGGGTCATGCGGGTGCTCAGCGGTGGCGTACACACGTAGACGCTTGAGACGTACGTCTTGCAAACGGTTTTTTGGCAACATGCCCTTAACCGCATACTCAACGGCACGAGTTGGGTGTTTTTGCATCATCTCTTCGAGCGTGAGCTCGGTCAATCCGCCTGGGTAACCGGAATGTCGGTAATACTTTTTATCGGCCATCTTGTTGCCGGTAACCTTTACTTGGGCGGCATTAATGACCACCACATTATCACCACCATCAATGTGCGGCGTGTAGGTCGGCTTGTGCTTACCAATCAAGTGGCGGGCGACCTCGGTAGCCAGACGACCCAAAGTTTGGTTGCTAGCATCAATCACGTACCAATCGTGAGTGGTTTCACTTGGTTTTACGGAAAAGGTTTTCACTTAGCTGCCTCCTTCTTGGCTGGTGCCTTTTTGGCGGCTGGCTTCTTAGCCTTAGCCGAGTCGGCTTCCGCCTTCTTGGCTGCTGGCTTTTTGGTAGCCGGCTTAGCCTTGGGCTTTTCGGCAACGCGCTGTGGCTTGTCGGTTAACATAACCGCAGCCATAGGTGCATTATCACCTAGTCGGTTCCCCAACTTAACAATCCGGGTGTAACCACCTTCTCGATTCTTAAACGCCGGTGCGATCTCCTCAACCAACTTAGTGGTAGCCTTATCGGTCAGCAACACCGCCCGAATCAGACGACGATTGTGCAAATCACCCTTTTTAGCCTTGGTAACCAGTTTTTCGAACTGAGGAGCGATCTCCTTGGCCTTGGCTACGGTAGTCGTAATTTGCTCGTGTAGCACCAGCGAGGTAATCTGACCTCGCACCAATGCCCGACGTGGACCGGCGGCTCGCTGTAACTTACGACCTTTGTAACCGTGGCGATGCATTAGTCTACCTCTGCCTCGCGGTTAAAGCCAAGCTCAACGATCTTGTCGCGAACCTCATCGTAAGCCTTAGCGCCAAAGCCCTTAAGCTCCTTGAGTTCGGTATCGCTTAGCATCAACAGATCGGCAACGGTACGAATTTCGTTGTTCAGTAAAGCGTTGGTGGTACGAGGGGTAAAGTTAACCTCCTCAATCATGATGCTAGCGGCTTTGCTGTCTCCAGCCTCGTCGCTAGATTTAGGAGTAGCGGCCGAAGCGCTAGCAGCAGCGGCCGGCTGGCCGGATACCACGCCAAAGTGACCAACTAAAACCTGAGCGGCTTGCTGTACGGCATCATGAGGGGTGATTGAGCCATCGGTCTCAATCTCAAGCACCAAGCGGTCTAGGTCGGTAGCCTGACCCACGCGGGTATTTTCAACGTTGTAACGAACGCGCTTAACCGGGCTGTAGAGAGCGTCAACCGCAATCATGCCAACCTCAAGCTTCTCGTTCTCGCGGGCTTCTACCGGCACGTAACCTCGGCCTTTTTCGATCTTAATTTCCATGCCAACCTGTGTTTTATCGTTGTCGATGGTTGCAATAACCTGATCTGCATTTACGATCTCAACATCGGCATTGGTCTTGATGTCACCTGCGGTAACCTCGCCCTTACCTTTTTTGGTCAGCATCAGATACTGCGGCTCGTCACTGTATACCTTAAAGCGCAATCGCTTAAGGTTGAGAATGATTTCGACCACATCCTCTTTTACGCCGTCAATTGTCGAAAACTCATGTGACACGCCGTCAATCTTAACCGCGGTAACAGCTGCACCGCCTAAGCTTGAAAGAATCACACGGCGAAGCGAGTTTCCCAAAGTCATACCATAGCCAGGGTGGAGTGGCTCAATCGCAAAGGTTGCGCGGTTGCCATCCTCTTTAGTGGTGGTTAGATTGGGTAGTTGAATGTCGTACAACACCTTCTTATTCCTTCCTTATTACTTACCTTGAGTAGAACTCAACGATTAATTGCTCTGTTATCTCCTCAATCACGTCTTCACGTGACGGGGTACCGGTTACCTTAGCCTTCAGCTTCTTATGATCTCCGCTCAACCAACTGATGGCGGTTTGATCATTCTCTAGCTCCTGCTTACGAGTAGTAAAGTAGGCGTTAGAAGCACTTTTAGGACGAATCTCAAGTTCATCACCTGGCTTTAGCTGAATCGAAGGGATATCCACACGACGACCGTTTAGCATAACGTGACCGTGGGTCACAACCTGACGAGCGGCCTGACGACTAATCGCCCAGTTGAGTCGGTAGATGGCGTTATCTAGTCGCTGCTCCAGGATTTGCAATAGGTTCTCACCGGTTACGCCAGGACGACGATCGGCCTCAGCTACCACGCGACGAAACTGCTTTTCGAGCAAGCCGTACATGCGCTTTACCTTTTGCTTTTCACGCAGCTGCAGGGCGTACTCGCTCTGCTTGGCGCGCATGGTGGTTTGACCGTGCTCACCCGGTGCGTAATTACGCAGGGTCAGTCCCTTAACCGCCTTAGGGTGCAAAGCTACCTTTTCGCGGCGAGAGCGCTTAACAATTGGGGCTAAATCGCGAGCCATACTACACTCTCCTCGGCTTACGTGGACGACAACCGTTGTGCGGAATGCCGGTCACATCTTTAATGCTGGTTACTTGAATGCCAACCGCTGACAGCGCTCGAATCGCGGATTCGCGACCGCTGCCAATACCTCGAACCTGTACCGCTACTCGCTGCAAGCCCATGTCTTTGGCGAGGTTGGCGACTCGCTCTGCTGCTACCTGAGCAGCATAAGGGGTAGACTTGCGTGAACCGCGGAAACCACTACCGCCGGCGCTAGCCCAGCCAACCACTCCACCCTGCTCATCGGTCATGCTGATGATGGTGTTGTTGAAGGTCGCATGGACGTGCATCTGTCCGGTTGACAGTGTGCGCTTAGCCTTGCGACGACGATTTGATTTAGATGCGGTTTTGGTTGCCATTATCTCTTATATTCCTCGTAAATTTTAGGTCTTTGCCGCAGCCTTCTTACGGCCACTACCCATGGTTACCTTTTTGCCACGCTTGGTTCGAGCGTTGGTCTTGGTGCGCTGACCCCGAGCCGGCAAGCTGTTCTTGTGGCGCAGGCCGCGATAGGAGTTGATTTCCTTGAGACGACCAATTGATAGCGATACCAAACGCTGCAAGTCACCTTCAACGGTTAGCTGCTTATCAATCGCTTCTCGCAGCTTAGAAATCTCCGACTCGGTTAAATCCTTAACTCGAGTGCTAGGATCAATGCCGGTCTCAGCTAGAATCTTTTGACTAGTGCTCAAACCAACGCCGTAGATAGAGGTAAGTGCTATCTCTACTCTTTTACCGGTTGGAATGTTTACGCCAGCGATACGTGCCATTTAGCCCTGCCTCTGCTTATGCTTTGGGTCATCACAGATAACATACACCGTTCCTTGTCGTCGAACGATCTTACACTTTGAGCACATTTTTTTGGCGCTAGCGCGTACCTTCATCTGTTTCCCTTAATCCTTTAATTCCTATGACGATAGGTTATACGGCCCTTAGATAGGTCGTATGGGGTCATCTGCACCGTCACTTTGTCACCGGGAAGTATCCGAATATAATGCATGCGCATTTTGCCCGAGATGTGGGCTAAAATAACGTGGCCGTTCTCAAGCTCTACCTTAAACATTGCGTTTGGTAGGGTCTCCAGAACGGTCCCGGTGAATTCGATTACTTCCTTTGTTCCTGCCATAGTGAGCTACAATTGGGTATTATATGTTTTTTTACCTGATCTGTAAAGAGTTTTAACGAACATTATAGCCGTCATAACTAGTCTGGATCAGCCGCGACTCAATCTGCTTCATCGTCTCAAGCGCTACACTCACAATAATCAGCAAACTGGTACCCCCAATGGTCAAAGACTGGGTATTGGTTAAGCGCTCAACCACAAAGGGCAGAATCGCGATTAAACCAAGCGCTACCGCTCCGGTTAACGTCAGGCGGTTGACCACGTTTGCCAGGTACTTGGCGGTCTCGTTACCCGGCCTGATACCGGGAATAAACCCTCCCTGCTTTTGAATCCGCTCAGCAATGTCCTTAGCGTTAAACACAATAGAGGTGTAAAAGAAGGTAAAGACCACTACCAGTCCAAAGTAAGCGGCAGCATACCAGGGATTGGTGGTGGCAAAGGTGGTGGTCAGCCACTGAGCGAAGCCTGCTACCCATGGAGTACTGGCACCACTAAGCAGCTGCCCCAAGAACGGTGGTACCGCCAAAAATGCCAGCGCAAAGATGATTGGAATAACCCCGGCTGTAATCAAGCGAATTGGCAGATGAGTATCTACCCCCGAGTAAATACGATTATCGCGGGCTCGACGCGCATACGACACCGGTATCGATCGCTGACCCTCATTTAGATACACCATCGCCATAATTACCGCCAGCGCACCGGCCGCAAACAGTATAATCTGAATTATCTTGGTGCTATCGTTAGCCGCTAGATCCAACGACTGCCCAAAGGTGCCCGGTAGGGTTGAGACGATGCTGGCTAAAATGATAATTGAAATTCCGTTGCCGACGCCTTTTTCGGTAATCAACTCCCCCAGCCACATCAGCAGCATGCTACCAGCCGTCATCACCGTAATCATCAGGAACCACTGCGCCAAGTCCGGGTTGCCAATTAAATCGGTTTGCGCGATCTGGATTGAGCTTTGGCGGATCAATATGACCATTCCAATCGCCTGCAAGATGGCAAACGGTAGCGTGAGCAGCCTGGTGTACTGAATAATTTTGCGTTGGCCGCTCTCACCCTCTTTGCTTAGCGCCTCTAGCGAGGGAATAATTTTAGTAAACAGCTGCATCACGATTGAAGCGTTAATATACGGCCCCAGGCTCATCATTACAATCGAGAAGTTACCCAAGCTACCCCCGGTAAACAGGTTAGCAAAGCCAAGCAGCTGGCTGCTATTAAATAGCCTCTCTAGAAACTGGGCCAGAGCAGCATTGTCGGGCACTGGAACCGGAACATAAGACAGGAAGCGGTAAATCACCACTATGCCAAGCACAAACAAGATTCGTCGCCGTAGGTCTGGCGAACGAAACGCTTCTCTAAAAACCCTCAGTGTCATATTTTACGACTTTCGATTACGTGCCGATGGCTGTTTGGGGCGCTTAGCCAGCGCGGTGGCTACAAAGCTGCCACCAGCCTTTTCGATTGCCTGCTGGGCAGTTGCCGAAGCGGCTTGGAGCTGAACTGTCAGCTTTTTGGTAAGCGTACCCTTACCCAGAATTTTAACTGGAGTATGGACATCGTCAACCCAGCCGTCCTGCGCCAACGATTGGTTGGTCACGGTTGATCCAGCCTTGAGCTCATCAAGACGTGCCAAATTAATAGCGGCGTAATTGGTTGGATTGAGCGAACGGAAACCGCGCTTTTTAGGCAGACGCTTGGCGAGGGGGTTTTGACCACCCTCAAAACCGGGTCGTACGCCACCGCCGCTACGTGAGTTCTGACCTTTAGTACCGCGACCGGCGGTCTTACCGGTGCCGGAACCAATACCGCGACCAACTCGCTTTGAGTTTGCCTTTTTGGTGACTGTAAGTTCGTGAATCTTCATAAAATCTCCTAGGCTACCGCAGCTTCTTTGGTCTTACTGGCAGTCGCCTTTGGCTTAGAATCGGCCTTTGGCTTGCTACTTGCAGGCACTTCTTGCAGCTGCGACAACGCCATAATGGTGGCATACGCATTGTTAACCTTGTTGGTCGAACCAAGTGACTTGGTTAGCAGGTTGTGAATACCGGCTACCTCCACCACGTTACGTACCGCCCCTCCGGCAATCACACCGGTACCTTCTGAGGCGGGCTTAAGCAGTACATGGGCGCCAGAAAAACGTACCTTTACCTCATGAGGGATGGTCCCGTTATGAATTGGCACGGTAATCAAGTTGCGGCGTGCTCGGGAAACCGCCTTAGCAATCGCGGTAATAACCTCACCGCCCTTACCAATACCAAGACCAACTCGGCCCTTGCCATCACCAATCACTACGATGGCACGGAAGCGGAAACGTCGACCGCCTTTAACCACTCGAGCGACTCGGTCGATTGCAATTACTTTCTCTTCGAACTCTTTTGGTTGAGCTTGAATTGCCATTTAAAACTCCAGTCCTTTGTTGCGCGCGGCGGTAGCTAGAGCGTCAAGCCGCCCATGATACAGTCGAGAACCGCGATCAAACACCACGGCGCTAATTTTCTTTTTGCTGGCAGCTGCCGCAATTTGCTCACCAACCTTGGTGGCCTTTTCGGTCATTGTGCCGGTAGTACCTAGAGAAGTAACGCTAGCTAGCGTGACTCCCTGGCTGTCATCAATAAGCTGAGCCGATACCTGGCGATTGCTTACAAACACACTTAATCGGGGTCGCTGGGTAGTGCCCTGGACCTTGGCTCGAACGCGACGTCGTCGCTGTTGTGCTGGTGAAATCATCATCTTACTCATCTTACTTTGCTGCCGCCTTTCCGGCCTTGCGTCGAATGTGCTCTTCGACGTACTTAATTCCTTTGCCCTTATAAGGCTCCGGCTTGCGCAGGGCGCGAATGTTAGCCGCAACCTGGCCAACCTGTTGCTTATCGGCGCCACTGATTACAATTATGTTCTTTTCAACCTTTGCTTCAATGCCCTGCGGCAGATTGAAGGCAATTGGGTGCGAGTAACCTAGTGTAAGGTTGACGGTCTGTCCGGCTACGTTAGCGCGGTAGCCAACGCCGTTAATCTCGAGGCGTCGCTCATAGCCCTTGCTAACTCCAACCACAATGTTGTTGATTAGAGTACGCTGCAAGCCAAAGGTACGCTGGGTTTCGGCGTTTTCAACCGGGCGACTAACCTGTAGCACGCTATCCTGTTGCTTAACTTCTAGTCCAGGCATCAAAGCTACCGATAGCTCGCCCTTAGGGCCGCGAGCAGTAACTTGGCTATCGGTAATTTCAACCGTAACACCAGCTGGAACTTCAATTGGGCTGCGTCCAATTCGACTCATCTTACCACACCTTACAGATTAATTCACCACCAAGGCCTTGCTTGCGAGCCTCTCGGCCGGTCATCAGCCCACCAGGGGTCGACAGGATAACCATTCCGCGTCCACCAAGCACCAAGGGAATGTCCTGGCTGCTAGTGTAAACGCGTCGTCCTGGCTTAGACACTCGCTGCAGGTTGCTAATTGCAACCGACTGGTTGTCCTTGGCAAGCGTAATTGAGATGGTCTTAAAGCCCTTGCTGTCCTCAACCTTGTAGTCGGCCACAAAGTTGTTGTCCTTCAAGATCTGGGCAATACCCTCCTTGATTTTGGAATGCGGCAACACCACGTGGCTGCGTGAAGCAGCTACGGCGTTGCGAATTCGGGTTAACATGTCTGCTATTGGATCTGTCATCATCTCTCTCCTTACCAACTGGCCTTGGTTATGCCAGGGATTTGCCCGCGGCTAGCATGTTCGCGGAAACAAATACGACACATGCCAAACTGGCGAATATACCCACGAGGTCGACCACATAACTTGCAGCGATTTACCTGGCGAGTTGAGTACTTTGGCTTTCGCTGAGCCTTTACTACCAGTGCTTTTCGCGCCATTAGTTCTTCCTCCTAAATGGGAACCCCATTAATGTTAGCAGTTGCTTACTTTCTGCCGGGGTTTGGGCAGAAGTAATAATGTTAATCTGTAAACCATGAGTCGCCTGGGTCTCTTCGAAGGTCAGCTCTGGGAATACCGACTGCTCGCGCAAACCAATACTGTAGTTACCCTGACCGTCAAAAGCGGTGTCAGAAATACCTCGAAAATCTCGAATTCGTGGCAGCACGATTGCGACCACTCGGTCCAAAAACTCATACATTCGTTCGCCGCGCAAAGTCACCATGGTGCCAATCTTGTTGCCATCGCGAAGCTTAAAGCCAGCGATTGAGTTTTTGGCTACAGTTTGAACCGGGGCCTGGCCGGTAACCTTGATCAAGGTGCTGCCAACCAGCTCCAACTGCTTACTGTCACTAACCGCTCGACCGACACCAGCGTTAACCACCACCTTTTCAATTTTCGGAATCTGGTGGGGATTGGTGTACTCAGCCTGCTTAGCCAGCTCTGGGCGTACCTGATTGTAATACTTATCTCTTAGTCTACTCATGACTATGCCTTCTTAACCTTGGCGTAACGAGAGGGTTTGAATGCCCGCTCCTTTTTGCCGTCTTTTGTCTTGGTGTAACTTACTCGACTTGGAATACCGCTAGTTGGATCAATCACCATCACTTTTGAAGCGGCGATTGGCTTAGCAATCTCCAGAATACCGCCTTGCGGGTTCTTGCTGGATGGCTTGGTGTGGCGCTTAACCACATTAATGCCTTCGACCAAAACACTGTCCTTGGCCGGATAAACCGCAGTCACCTTACCCGTTTTACCCTTATCCTTACCGGCTAGCACCATAATCTGATCGTTCTTCTGGATCTTCATTAGAGCACCTCCGGAGCCAGCGAAATGATCTTCATAAAGCCGGCTTCGCGCAGCTCGCGAGCGATTGGTCCAAAAACGCGAGTGGCCCGTGGCTGCTTGTCCTTGTTGATAATCACTACAGCGTTATCATCAAAGCGAATCTGCGAGCCGTCTGGTCGACGAGTTGGTTTGGTGGTGCGAACCACTACCGCCTGTACCACCTCTTTTTTCTTGACGCCGCCATTAGGCGTGGCGCTTTTGACGCTACAGGTAACCACATCACCGACACCAGCGTACCGACGGCGAGAACCGCCCAGCACCTTGATGCACAACACCTCGCGGGCGCCGCTGTTGTCGGCTACCTTCATGCGAGTTTCAGCTTGAATCATGCGGCACCTCCAGCCTTTTCGAGCCGGCTGTTAACCTGCCAGCGCTTGTCACGGCTGATTGGCTTGGTTTCAACAATCTCGACCACATCACCAACCTGGCACTCATTTTTTTCATCATGAGCCTTAAATTTAGTGGTTACGGTGTACTTCTTGCGGTAAATAGGATGCTCCTTAACCCGCTCAACGGTTACGACTACCGTTTTATCCATTGCATTAGAGGAAACCGTTCCTCGCAGTGTTCTAGCCATGTGCTTCCTCCTTGTGCTGCAATAAGCGCTGCTGTTGCAGAGTCAAAACTCTGGCCACAGTCTTTTTATGAGCTCGGATCTGCTTTACGTTAGACACCTGCTTAACTCTCAGGTCCTGAGCGGCCTGAGCTAACTCCTTACGGGTATCTTGCAGCAAATTCTGCAACTCTTTATCGCTTTTTGCGGTTAAATCTTTATACTTCATTATTCACCTGCCTCCGACGCGCTTTGGCGACTGATAAACTTGGTTTTAATTGGCAGCTTGCGACCAGCTAGGCGCATCGCCTCTCGAGCCAGCTCCTCGCTAACGCCATCCATCTCAAACAACACTCGGCCAGGACGAACCCTAGCAACGTAGTGGTCAATGGCTCCCTTACCGCTACCCATGCTAACCTCAGCCGGCTTGCGGGTAACCGGTAGATCAGGGAAAATCCGGATCCAAACCTTACCACCACGCTTAATGTGGCGAGTCATTGCGCGTCGAGCAGCCTCAATCTGGCGCGAGGTAATCCGCTCGGTTGCTTCGGCCTTGAGGCCAAACTGGCCAAAGCTCAATTCGGTACCGCGGGTAGCCACACCCTTGGGGATGCGACCCTTGAACTGCTTTCGATATTTTGTCTTACGTGGCATCAACATAATAAACCTCTAAAACTTCGTCCCTTTATGGACCCAAACCTTTACCCCGATAACACCGTAGGTGGTGCGGGCTTCAGCGTGAGCGTAATCAATATCGGCACGCAAAGTGTGCAACGGGATCGATCCCTGAGCTACCTTTTCGCGGCGACCCATCTCGGCCCCGTTCAGTCGACCGGCTACCATCACCTTGGCGCCCTTAGCGCCCGATTTCATGGCGTTTTCAACCGCCATCTTCATGGCGCGACGGAACGAAATACGGCGCTCTAGCTGACCGGCAATGTTTTCGGCTACCAACTTAGCATTGGTCTCTGGTCGCTTAATTTCTTCAATGCTGACCTTAACCGGTGCGCCAATTAGCTTGTTGAGCTCTTTCTTAAGCTCTTCGGCACCGCTACCTCCGCGACCGATCACCACACCCGGCTTAGCGGTGTAGATGGTCACCGTTACTTGGTTGGCTGAACGCTCAATATCAACTCGGGCCACACCGGCGCGACGCGATAGCTTTTTGGCAACAGCTCGGCGCAAGTTGACATCTTCGATCAGGCGATCGGCGTAATCCTTAGAGGCAAACCACTTTGAAGACCAATCCTTATCTAGCTGTAGGCGCAGACTGCGCGGATTTACTTTCTGACCCATTACTTGGCCTCCTTCTTGGCGGTTGTTTTGGCGGCTGGCTTAGCTGCAGCCTTGGCATCGGTTAGCACCACGGTAATGTGGCTGCTGCGCTTGCGGATAGCCGCTGCCCGACCACGAGCTCGCGGGCGGAATCGCTTAAGCGTAGCGGCTGGACCCACCAATACCGATTCAATCAACAGATCGCTAGATGACAACTTGTGGTTGTTCTCGGCGTTAGCAATTGCGCTCTTTAGTACCTTGCCAACTGGATCGGCAGCACCCTTTTGAGTGTTAGCCAAAACAGTCATTGCCTCCTGAGCTTTTCGGCCACGAATCAGAGCCGCAACCAGTCCAACCTTGCGGGGCGAGGTACGAACGTACTTAGCTGTAGCTTTAACGTTCATTATTTGCCACCTTTAGCTAGCTTACCGCCGTGACCACGGAACTTACGGGTAGGAGAAAACTCTCCCAGCTTGTGGCCTACCATGTTTTCACTTACAAACACTGGGGTGTGCTGCTTGCCATTGTGCACAGCAAAGGTAAAGCCTACCATTTCTGGGGTAATAGTGCTTGAGCGTGCCCAGGTCTTAATCACAGTCTTATCGTTGGGACCGAGCTTGGCCACCTTGCTCATCAACTTTTCGTCCACAAATGGACCTTTTTTAAGTGAACGACTCATTTAGCGTCTCCTTCCCTTCTTGCGACCGCGCACAATCATGGCATCGGTTAGCTTACGACGGCGCGTCTTAAGACCTAGAGCTGGCTTGCCCCATGGAGTCTTTTGACCGTACTTATGAATAGCGGTTGAGGTACCACCCTCACCACCACCGTGTGGGTGATCCACTGGGTTCATAGCCTTACCACGAACCTGAGGTCGCCACCCTAAGCGGCGGCGGCGGCCAGCGCTACCATATTTAATGTTTTGGTGAGCTTCATTGCCGACCACTCCAATGGTGGCCATGCAATTTTGGTGAACCAGGCGAACCTCGCCGCTCGGCAAACGGACCTGACAGAACTCACCCTCTTTAGCCACCAAATAGGCCTTGGTGCCAGCGCTGCGGGCTAACTGACCACCCTTACCGAGTACCAACTCGACGTTATAAATCTGAGTACCTAGAGGAATTTTAGCCAAAGGCAACCGGTTGCCACGACGAATCTCCGATTCGGCGCCGCTTTCTACAATTTGGCCAACCTTCATGCCGCTACCAGCTAAAATGTAAGCCTTGCCGCCCTTTTCGAGCTCAACCAGCGCCAGGTGAGCGGTACGGTTTGGATCATATTCGAGAGCAACAATCTTACCCTTAAAACCAGGCTCGATCGCAAAATCAACCAGTCGGTAGTGGCGCTTAACCGCTCCACCTCGGTGGCGAATGGTGATCTTACCTTGGTTGTTGCGCCCGGCCCGAGCGGTGCGAGCAACCAGCAGGTATTTTTCTGGCTTCTTTTTGGTTAAAGCAGCGGTATCGGCGGTGGTCATGCCACGGCGAGCTGGAGTGGTTGGCTTATATAAACGAACTGCCATTACTTAGCCCCCTCTTCGAACAGCTTAATGCTGTCGCCCTTTTTAAGGGTAACTAAAGCCTTCTTAACCTCCTTGCGACTACCAGCATGCTTGCCATAGCGACGAGAAACTTGCTTGCCCTTAGTAATCATGGTGGTTACTTTGACCACCTTAACCTTAAAGGTCTGCTCCACCGTTTTAGCAATCTCAATCTTGTTTGAGCTGGTCGGTACCTGGAACACATAGGTGCCGGTATCGGCCAGGGCAATTGCCTTTTCGCTGATATGAGGGATAAGAACTACCTGACTCATGCTGCGCCCTCCAGCCATTTGGTTACCGCCTGCTCGGCCTCGCTGGTCATTAGTACGTGGTCGGCGTTAACAATGGTAAACACGTTTAAGTAGGTTGCGGTTACTACTGTAAGACCCGGCAGGTTGCGAGTAGCTCGATCAATAACTTCGGTCTTATTGGCGACAACCAGGACCACTCTTCCTTCTAGACCAAGCTTATCAAGCAGTGCAGCGGTCGGCTTAGCCTTACCATCGCCACCGTCAAACGCCTCAATTACCGACACCTTTTTAGCCTTAGCCGCCAAACTTAGTGCCTGACGAATCGCCGAACGCTTAGCCTTAACTGGCAGATCAATGCGGTAGTTTTCGTTACCGGTTGGACCAAAAGCCACTCCACCGCCGGTCCAATGCGGCAGGCGGGTTGAGCCGGCGCGAGCTCGCCCGGTTCCCTTCTGGCGCCAAGGCTTGCGGCCACCACCACGAACCATGCCGCGGCTCAGGGTTTGAGCGGAGCCGGTGCGGCCGTTAGCCAGGTAGGCGCGATAAGCCAGATCAACCAAGTCGTGGTTAACTTCGGCGCCAAACACCTTTGCGCTCAGCTTAACTGGGGTCTCCTTTTTGGAGCCGGTTTTTGAATATAATACCGCTTGTGCCATTACTTGGCTCCTCGAATCATTACGATGCCCTTGCGCGGACCGGGGATTGCGCCGCTAATTGCCAGCAGGTTGTTTTCGGCGTCAACCTGGACGATCTTAAGACCCTTGGTTGTCACCTTGTCGCCACCCATCTGGCCGGCCATCTTAATGCCCTTAAATACGTGCTGTGGGTACATCGCCCCAATCGAACCCGGTGCGCGGTGGTTGTGCGAACCGTGACTCATTGGCCCGCGGTGAAAGTTGTGACGCTTAATGGTGCCGGCAAATCCCTTGCCCTTGCTGGTGCCGGTTACCTCTACCGCATCTCCGACCTCAAAGGTAGTCACGTCCAACTTGGCACCAACCTTAACCTGAGTCTTGGCTTCGTCACCTTCCACCGCCTCGATGTCGGCTACGTCTTGGTCCATGCGAACCTCTCTAAAGTGCTTAGGAGTAATACCGTCAACGCTAGCGTGGCCGGCTAACGGCTTGGATGGATGCTTGTCACTACCAAAGCCAAGCTGTACTGCGCTGTAGCCATCACGAGCACCGGTTTTTACTTGAGTAATCACGCAAGGGCCAGTCTCCACGATGGTGACACGCGAAACCGTACCGTTTTCATCAAACAGTTGAGTCATACCAAGTTTTCGGCCAAGCAGTGCTTTCATTACGTTCCTTAAACAAAAAATAATTCTAGGATCTGAACGGTTTCTGCTAAGTGCAGACCTGCTCATCTCCTAGCGGATAGCTCCCAATACATTGAGCTAAAGTTACCCGACAACTATATCAGTAAAAACCATCAGGTGTCAACAGGTAACGTTTGTATTGTTAGACGCTAAACCACTTAGTGGATCCATCGGTATAAAATGACTTCGAACCACTGTTGGTCGATATGGTAGTCGATGTCGATCCATCAATCGTATCCGAACCAGCACGCTGAATTGTAATATTGTTGGTTCCAGCTGCATTACTTTCGTCCTTTACCGTAATTCGCGAACCAACCGGCAAACCCGAAGCACCAGGAAGAGTAATGGTACGCAATGCCGATGTGTCGGTTACGGCAAGCACTTCGGCGTTTAGGCGCATCGTCGCTGATGTAGCGGTAGCCTGGCGATACGTTGTTGCGCCTCGATTTCGACGAACCAGACACCCGCTCTGAGTATCATTGGTGATGCTTAAACCTGTCCCCGAGTTACCTATAACATCATTATCCATGATCTCACCCCCAGCAATATTGGTGCCCGATAAAATAACCCCCGTACTCTGCGTCTTTACGCCCTGGTTGTCAAACGCACGATTGCGATTTATACGACATCGGGTTAGGTCCATTGTTAGTTCCAGACCGGCATTGGTGGTAACGGTGCCGTTATTAAAAAACCTGTTGCCAATAACGGTAGCGTCGGTAAGTGCTCCGGAACCACCACCGTGCATACCCTGCCGTTCGTTACTGCGAACATCATTATCGGTAATAATTAGCTCCGGTACAGCCGCAGACGACGCGACCTTAATTCCAATATCGTTTTCATAAACGTCATTCGAACTGATCTCATAGCCAGACAATGTTGTCGTACTGGCATCAAGGTAAATACCATAACTGGTAGAGTTTTTAACAATGTTCTTAAAAAACTTACCCTTGCGCCCTGCTGTGCCCGCGTTCCCGGCACCAACATAAAAACCGTAGGAGGTGCTGTCTTCGATCCTATTACCCCAAATTTGGGCCCCTTCTATTCCGTTATCCGCAATACCATACTTGCAAGCAATGATTGTATTACCATGGACTATGGCTCCGCGGCTATAATATGGGGTTCCGCCCGACCCTCCACCGTTAGGCAATGTGGCCTGCCTTTCGAAAAATATTCCATTACGTGCGCTGCTACGAATTATGCAGTCGGTAATAGTGGTGCTTTCGACATCCCAAGCTCCGGTGCCAATGCCAATCCCCGAAGAGCCCAATAGGCTCCCGCCTGAGTCGCGCCCGGCATTTTCGACAACGCACCGGTCAAAAGCGCAATCGACAAGAAAATCGACTCCCAGGCCGGTTGCAGTGGTGTCGTGAACATACAGGTTAACGTAACGGTTACGGACGTTATATGTGGTATAGATTGCCTTTGCTGTCGTAAAGGTTTTATATGCACCGCCAGTTGACCCAGCGTTAATTGCCGCACCGTTAAGTGTCGCCGACAGCTGGAATGTATCGGTTGTCTTGTTGACAACATAATACGCTGTTGTAAGTGCGGTGAAGTTGGTAGGAGCAAGACCGCTTGCCCAGCGAACAGCGTCACCGTTGCTCAATCCATGCCCAGCGCTCGTAATCGTCGCTGAACCATTTGTCGCAGAACAAACTCGACCATCAATAAGTGAGCCATCAACCTCAAAGTCGGAGAACGTACAATCCTTCATTGGCGAAGCATAGCTATTGCCCTTTTCAATTAATGACCCTCCCCAGCCAACCATTTTAAAAATAGTTTGCCCAGGTCCATCACCCCTTAAAGATACTTTGGTCCGCCATGACATTTGCGTATTAGAAAATAAGTACGTGCCGGTTGGGGCGTATATAGTGCCGCCGCCGGCTGAATAAAGTGCATTTATTGCAGCCTGAAACTCTGCTGAAGCATCAGTAGTGCCGGTTGGGTCGGCGTTGTATGGCGGCATTGTTATATCTATTACCGAAGGGTCCTTGAGCGTGAACAAACCACCTGAAACTACCGAAATCTGGCCGTCACTGCCACCACTCGCTGTCGACACCGTTGCTGGTATTTGACTACTAGTAAGCTTGCTTGAGCCGTCTAAGGTGGCTACGCCGGAGGCTGCTCCTAACTGAGTGGAGGGTACCACGCCCGAGATATCTGCGGCAGCTAGAGTTACAGCGGTACCAGCCTTACCGTTAACACTCTGTACAGCAGTTTGGGCGGAAGCTAGATAGTTGTTAACGGTGGGTGAGAGTTTAGAGGCTGTAATGGAACCGTCAGCTACAGCTGAGGATAGTGTGCCATCGGTACGGATCTTAAGGGAGCCATCTGAGTTTAGTTCTTGAGACAAGTAGTCATTGAGGATAGCTCCCCAATTACCGTTATCGCTTCCTATTGTTGGGAGACGGGCCATGAATGCTAATTAACTCACACTTAACTTGTTACTTATTGTAGCTGGATGTAAGCGTAAGGGCAATAAGGAGGTGGGGCTAAATCGAAATAGTAATACCAATACCCACCAAACCAAGCACCGCTCCAACCAACATCACCGCATATTCTATCTTTCGATCAATCTGGAAGCGTTCGTGCTGAACTATAATCACACCAATAATAAGGCCAACCGGTACATAGCGATGGCCAGAAGGGGCTAGCCAGGTTGTTGCCAAAACTAGATACAACAACACCTTCAAAAAATAAACGCTGTCGTACTCTGTGTTTGTCGACTTAATAGTTCGAGCCATGCCTCAGAATATACCTCAAAACTCTAATGCTTACTAGTGTTATCCGGCGAATATAGCGTAAGGTCATCTAAGCCTTCGGGCATAAAACCCTTGGGGTGCTTAAATCCAGGCTCCCATTTTGTTTCTTTGCCATACCCCAACTCCTTCATTAGCTTGGTTGGGGCGTTGCGTAAGTGCGCTGGTGGCTCGGCGGCAGGATGTTGACGAACCGCCTGGCTAGCCGCACCAATAGCGTTATAAGCGTCACGATTTTTAGGCGCTTGGCACATAGCGATGGTGGCCTGACTCAAGATAATACGACCTTCCGGCATGCCAATTCGCTCAATTGCCTGAAAAGTCGATGTTGCCAGTAAGAGCATGTTGTTGTCGGCCAGACCAATGTCTTCGGAGGCAAATATGACAATTCGGCGCGCAATAAACTTTGGATCCTCGCCCGCCTCCAACATGCGAGCTAGGTAAAATAAGGCCGCATCAATCGCGCCTCCGCGCATCGATTTAATATAGGCCGATATTAAATTGTAATGGAACTCCCCACCCTTGTCGTAGCGCAAGCTAGTTTTTTGCATGGCGTTGCGCACGGTAGCAGGCGTTACCTTTGGCTCTAGGGTGGCAGCCGCCTCCAGCCCACCTAATGCGACCCTAGCATCTCCCGCCGCCAGTTCAGCCAATAACTCAACTGCTTCCGGCGTGACGGTTGCGCCCTCAAGGTTATCGGCGGCGCGGTCGAGTAGCAACTCAAGCTGATCTTTAGTTAGCGACTTTAATACCACCACTCGCGCGCGTGAAAGCAGTGGTGAAATAACCTCAAACGATGGGTTTTCGGTGGTGGCCCCAATTAAAATAATTGTGCCGTCTTCAATGTGCGGCAAAAAAGCATCTTGCTGGGCCTTATTGAAACGGTGGATCTCATCCACGAACAGAATGGTTGACTGCCCCATCGCCTGCCGCTGGCGAGCCCGCTCCATGACCTTGCGGACCTCGGGCAGGCCGGAGGTTACCGCCGAAAGCTCCTCAAAAGCGTACCCCTCGTGAGCCGCCATAATGCGGGCCAAGGTTGTTTTGCCGGTTCCTGGAGGCCCCCACAAGATAAGCGAGCCAATTTTGCCGGACTCAAGCATCTGTCGCAACAACCCATCGGGGCCGACCACATGGTCCTGCCCCACCACCTCGTCAAGGCTCGAGGGGCGCATCCGATCGGCAAGTGGCGACGTATTTTTGGCAAACAAACTCATGTCGTCATTATCCGCTTCAGATCGTTAGCTGACAACGGTTAATGTTTGGCCCGAGGCGGCTTCGGCCTATTTGTAGTAGGACTTGATCTGGAACAGAACGTATGACCCTAATACCGCGCTGAGTAAACCGCCAACAATATTAAAGTTAAGGAGGCTAAAGATCAGGTTCAGCACCACACTATAAAATACCAGTTGCCAACCAATCTTTTTGCGCGCAAACAAACCAGGTAGGGCAGCGATCATCAAGCCAACTTGAAGCACCAGGGCTACCAGCGCAAAAGATAGTCCGGTGGCTGCACTCGCTCCCCCGACCGCACTAAATGGCACCAACGCCGCTCCAACTCCTAGTGCAAGCAAAATTGCCGGTGCGAACAATACTAACAGTACGATGTTAATCCAGGGGCTATATTTTACAATCCACTCACGCGCGTTGGGCGGGATCTGAAACGGAGCCTTGGTCACTAAATAATATTCAAGCCATCCCATTAGCTCTTTTGGTGGTTGGGAGGTTGCCATGATAATTTCCTTTTATTACAAGGTGATCATACTACTAATGCTTATACTAAAGCAAACACACCTTTAGTGATATCGACGGCGCACCATAACGTAGAGATACACCGTACCCAATAGCACTGCCGTACCAGTAATAGCGTGCTGGAGGATCACACTATGCGCCAAGTGGACAGTGGCGGCGGCAACCAGGAAATACCAGCCCTTTATTTCTCGTTTAAATAGCGGCCGGATCGCTGCCACCACAAAAATAAATTTAATAATTAAGACCGCGGCGGCCAAACCAAGCCCATTGGCGCTGGTCGGTACACCCAAAAAATCGAGGAAGGGCAGTCGGTACACCCCCAATACCAGCGCTAGCAAAGTCGGTGGGAATAAAACCAGCGCAATGATAGCGGTAACCCATCCGGCATTATCCACCACCCAAACCTTTGCCCAGTCGGGAATTTCATACCAGCGACGGCTATTATAGCGACTAGCGAGGTTTTGATTGCCACTAGCTTGGCGATACACTCGCCGCTGTGTTGGTCTAGCCATTTAACTGCTTCCGTTTGATAGTTTTACTTTTTGATAATACTGCTTATGCTAGGAATTTACTACTACTAGCGTGAGGTTTGTCTTTCGCGGCGGGTATCTTTGGCGGACGCCTCATCAATTACGCCAGAGCGGATCTCAATCTTGTAAAGCTCCTGCGGGTGCAGCTTGGTTTTTGTCCCTACCGACTGCTGAATATCCTGTCTCATCGCCTTAATCAAGGCTCCACGCAGCTCCATAATCTGTTTGGTATCAACATCTTCGACCGTACCAACCGCGTCGAGATAACGGTTGAGCGCCCGAATCACCGAATCTGGAGCAGTCACCAAGGCTTGATAGTAGCGATGTATAAACCACTGCTTCCGCCGCTCATCGGCCTTTGTAACTTCGTCCAACTCACCAATAATTTCTGCATACAGATCAGCCAACTTACTCTGGGCTTGGTTCGCTTGAGCTTGAGCCTTAACCTGCCCTCTACCTCTAATCGCCACTCCCAAGACAATTCCGGAACCGGCTACCACTAACACCGCCGCCATAAACTCAATTGCCTGCTGAAAATCCATACTTCTCCTTACCGTATGCCACCCATTGTGGCCTGTGATTTATCTAAACGCAACCATAAGCAGATCCAAACAGCCACCCAGAGCATCAAGGGTGGCTGTTATGGACGCTCTAGTTAGGCCGCAAGCTTGTTCAGCTCTCCCTTGGCCTCGATTGCCATCGCAATTAAGAACGCGCCGGCCGCAATACCGTACAAACCAATGATCCAGGTAAAGGCTAGGCCGCCCGCAACCGGGTACAGCCAAACCGCCACACCAGCAATCAAGCTCAATACACCCAACAGGGCGTACAGGGTGCGCTGCTTGCCGTCAAAGCCATCGCCAAAGGCGGAGATCAGCTCCATTAGGCCGCGGACCACAAAGACCAGGCCTACCAACAAGATCATGGTGGCCACCGTTAGAGTCAGGTGCTTAAGTGCATATACACCTACGCCAATCTCAAGAATGGCAACCACTAGCCACAAAAACCACAGTGGCAACTTACCAATACCCATCAGGCTGCTAATTGCATTGACGATGCCTGCTAGCACCAGGTACAACGCAAAGCCGAGGGCAAAACTGTACAGGGTGAGACCAGGCCACACCACCGCAAAAAATCCTAGTAGGATTAGAAATATGCCGCGTAGTAGCAAAAGCCACCACATTGTTTGGAGATACTCTTTCATTACTAAAAACTCCTTTGTTAAGCTATTTCTACAATGCTCTTATCTTTATCATATTGTCATTGGTGAATAATTACAAATATTGCCTTAATTTCATATCTGCGCTTGTAGTATTAAACTAATACATCTGGAATGTTAAAAACAAAAAAGCCCCTTTCGGGACTTCTTTGCGATCAGCCTTAATGGCTACATCTTGATTTCAATATCGACGCCAGCTGGCAAATTGAGGTTCATCAGCGAGTCAACGGTTCGTGGGGTTGGCTCGGTGATGTCTAATAGCCGCTTGTGAGTTCGCATCTCAAACTGCTCTCGTCCCTTTTTAAAGACGTGCGGGCTCTTGATGACCGTGGTCACCTTGCGGTCGGTTGGGAGCGGAATTGGCCCCGCAACCTTAGCGCCGGTGCGAATAGCGGTATCAAGAATCTGCTTGGCCGACTGGTCGATAACCTTGTTATCGTAGGCCTTTAAGCGGATGCGAATTCGTTGTTTAGGTGCGTCTTCTTTGGTCATGGTTCTGTGTTACTTGGTAATCTTAGTTACGACTCCGGCTCCAACGGTGCGTCCACCCTCGCGAATAGCGAAGCGGAGGCCATCTTCCATGGCGATCGGAGCGATCAGCTTAACCTTCATCTGAACGTTGTCGCCCGGCATCACCATTTCGCCTTCAAACTGAATCTCGCCGGTAACATCGGTGGTTCGGATGTAAAACTGTGGCTTGTAGCCCTTAAAGAATGGGGTGTGGCGTCCGCCCTCTTCCTTCTTTAGTACGTAAACCTCAGCATCAAACTCGGTGTGGGGAGTGATTGAACCTGGCTTGGCCAATACCTGACCGCGCTCAATATCGGTTCGCTCAATACCGCGGAGCAAGGCGCCAATGTTGTCACCAGCCTGAGCATCAGGTAGCAACTTCTTGAACATCTCTACGCCGGTAACGGTGGTCTTTTTGGTTGGGCGAATACCAACGATTTCAACCTCGTCGTTTACTGCCAACTTGCCCTGATCGATGCGACCGGTAGCAACCGTACCACGGCCCTTAATTGAGAACACATCCTCAATGGCCATCATGAACGGCTTATCAACTTCACGCTTTGGCTCTGGGATCGAAGCATCCATTGCTTCAACCAGCTCCATGATCTTATCCTCGTACTCTTTGTCGCCTTCCAGCGCCTTTAGAGCCGAGCCCTTAATCACTGGGGCATTCTCGTCAAAGCCCTGAGCTGCCAACAGTTCGCGGATTTCCATCTCAACTAGCTCGGCTAGCTCTGGATCGGCCATATCCATCTTGTTCATGAACACGAGGATGTAAGGAACACCAACCTGCTTTGCCAGCAAGATGTGCTCGCGGGTCTGAGGCATTGGGCCGTCAGCCGCACTAACTACCAGGATAGCACCATCAATCTGGGCAGCGCCGGTAATCATGTTCTTTACGTAGTCGGCGTGACCTGGCATATCAACGTGAGCGTAGTGTCGCTTTTCGCTGTTGTACTCCTGGTGAGAGGTGGCGATGGTAATACCGCGCTGCTTCTCTTCGGGAGCGTTATCAATCTGGTCGTAATTAACCGGCTTGTTAATATCATCTGGCAAGCGCTTAGCCAATACGGTGGTGATCGCAGCGGTCAGGGTAGTTTTACCGTGATCGACGTGACCCATAGTACCAACGTTGACGTGGGGCTTGGTTCGCTGAAATTCTGCCATTGGTTCTCCTTTTATTGTTTCATTTCAGATTGTTAACCCTGCCAATCGAGGGTGTCGCGACTAGAGTCAGCGATCTGCAATGAAACATTTATTAGTTGTTAAATATTTTAGGCAATAGAGTAACTGCCCAAAACGGACCCTCATAGTATAGGAGGAATTTCCGCCTCTGTAAAGAGGTAAATCGGAAGCCGCCGCTTAGGCTTTAGAAGCGGCGTGCTTGCCGATAATATCCTCGGCTACGTTAGGTGGGACCTCGGCGTAGTGATCAAACTCCATTGAGTTTGAGGCACGGCCCTGGGTCATCGAACGTAAGGTAGTGGTATAACCAAACATCTCAGCCAGTGGCACAAAGGCCTGAACCACCTTGGCCTGACCACGATCGGTCATTTCTTGGATACGACCACGCTTGGAGTTGATGTCACCAATTACGTCGCCCATAAACTCTTCTGGTACGGTTACCTCGACCTTCATTACCGGCTCCAACATAACTGGATCGCCCTTGCGTACACCCTCTTGCAGCGCCATTGAACCGGCAATCTTAAAGGCCATTTCACTGGAGTCAACATCGTGGTACGAGCCGTCGTATAACTTGGCCTTGATGTCGACTACCGGGTAGCCAGCCAACACGCCGTTTTGCATGGCCTCTTTAACGCCCTCTTCGACCGGCTTGATGTACTCGCGTGGGATCACACCACCAACGATGGCGTTTTCAAACTCAAAGCCGGCACCAGGCTCCTGTGGGGTTAGTTCTAGCCAGACGTCACCATACTGACCGCGTCCACCCGACTGACGGACAAACTTGCCCTGAACCTGATTCGGCTTGCGGATAGTCTCACGGTACGCTACCTGTGGTGTACCGATGTTAGCCTCAACCTTAAATTCACGCTTCATGCGGTCTACCAAAATGTCCAGGTGAAGCTCACCCATACCGGCAATCAAGGTCTGACCGGTCTCATGGTTGGTCGAAACCCGGAAGGTTGGATCCTCTTCGGCCAAGCGCTGGAGAGCTAAACTCATCTTTTCTTGGTCGGCCTTGGTCTTTGGCTCAATCGCGATCTGGATAACTGGATCCGGGAACTCGATGCTTTCAAGAATAATTGGGTTAGCTTGATCGCTCATGGTGTGGCCGGTCATGGTGCCCTTAAGACCCACGGCAGCGGCAATCTCACCGGCGTACACTTCTTGCACTTCTTCGCGGCTGTTGGCATGCATACGTAGGATTCGACCGATGCGCTCCTTTTGGCCGGTGCTTGAGTTAAGAATGTATGAACCGGACTTAAGCGTACCTGAGTAAACGCGGAAGAAGGCGAGCTTACCAACAAATGGGTCGGCGGCAATCTTAAAGGCGAGGGCCGAAAATGGCTCCTCGTCGCTACTTTTACGCAGCAAGGTCTCGCCGGTCTTTGGATCGGTACCGGTAACTGGAGGAACGTCGAGCGGGCTTGGTAGGTAGTCAACCACCGCATCAAGCAGTTTTTCAACAATCACGCCGCGACCATCGCCACCACTAACGGCGTAGAACTCACCCGAAAGCACGCTCTTACGGATCAAGCCCTTGAGCTCCTCAACGGTTAGCTCGTTACCTTCCAGATACTTCTCCATCATGTCGTCATCGGCCTCAACCGCCGCCTCAATCAAATGGTTGCGGTAGCGTTCAACCTTTTCCTTCATGTCGGCTGGGATCTCAACCTCTTTCAGCTCCTTGTCGGTGTAGTCGCCGTAGGTAAAGGCCTTCATTTCAACCAAATCAACGATTCCGTTGATGCTCTGCTCAAAACCAATTGGCAGGTGAATGGCGTAGACGCGCTTGCTCAAACGCTCATGAATCGACTCGAGACTCTTGTAAAAGTCTCCGCCGGTCTGGTTAATCTTGTTAATAAAACAAATGCGAGGCACGCCGTACTTGTCGGCCTGACGCCAAACCGTCTCCGACTGTGGCTCCACACCCATCTTGCCGTCAAACACCGTCACCGCGCCGTCGAGCACGCGCAAAGACCGCTCAACCTCTACGGTAAAGTCGATGTGGCCCGGCGTATCAATGATGTTGATACGAGTATCGTTCCAGAAACAGGTGGTCGCAGCCGAGGTAATGGTAATACCGCGCTCTTGCTCTTGCTCCATCCAGTCCATGGTGGCTTCGCCTTCATGAACCTCACCAATCTTGTGAGTCTTACCGGTACGGTACAAAATACCTTCGGTAGTGGTGGTTTTACCAGCGTCAATGTGGGCAATGATGCCAATGTTACGAGTTTTATCTAAACTATATTCGCGTGCCATTATCGTGCATTCCCTCTAATTTAATACCGCGCAAAGTGAGCAAAGGCTTTGTTGGCCTCGGCCATGCGGTGGGTGTCTTCTTTTTTCTTAATTGCGTCACCGGTGTTATTGTAAGCGTCCATTAGCTCCTGGGCTAGTAGCTTATCGAACGGCTTACCCGACTTGTTGCGCACCGAATCAAGAATCCAAGTCATGGCCAAGTGAGTCTTACGATCGCCCTTGACCTCCATTGGTACCTGGTAGGTGGCGCCGCCGATTCGCTTAGCTCGTACCTGTAGCTGAGGTGAGACGTTCTTAATCGCGGTCTCAAACACTTCTAGCGGATCCTGCTTCAGCTTTTCTTTGATCTCGCTCATTGCGCCATACATTAGGCTTTCAGCCAGACGCTTTTTACCATGGCGCATGATCTTGTTGATCATCTTGGATACCAATACGCTCTGATACTGAAGATCCGGGTTGATTTGGCGTTTAAATGACTTGGTCTTTTTTCGTGGCATGCTTCACTCCTTTATGAGTTACTACCCGAGCTCCGTATTAGACGGCGGGTGTGATTAAATTGTTAGCTCTTATCTTTTTTAGCGCCATACTTGCTACGACCCTGCTTGCGGTTGCTGACACCAGCGGTATCAAGCGCACCGCGCACGATGTGGTAACGCACACCCGGAAGGTCCTTTACACGACCACCGCGGATCAGTACCACGCTGTGCTCCTGCAGGTTGTGGCCCTCACCCGGAATGTAAGCGGTGACTTCCATTCCGTTAGAGAGGCGTACACGTGCAATCTTACGCAAAGCCGAGTTTGGCTTCTTTGGGGTGGTGGTAGACACCTTGGTACACACACCGCGCTTTAAGGGCGCACCCTTGGCATAGGTCTTACCCTTAAGCGCGTTCAACGTCCGGCCTAGGGCAGGAGTGTTTGACTTCTGTCCCTTAGACTGGCGTGGCTTACGAATTAATTGATTAATTGTTGGCATGTGTGTTCCTTATAGACCTAGATAGTTAAACAGAAATTGGCTCATCCGTCAATCTGTGACCGGCTCAGTAGCTGCTGGAGTCGGTTCGGTTTCTACCGCGCCAACCACAACTGGGTGCTCTAGCTCAGCCGCCTCATCAGCCTCGCCGTCAACATTGTAGCCGGTTCCAACTGGAATCAAGCGACCAATGATCACATTTTCTTTGAGGCCACGTAGCTTGTCGACCTTACCGCGAACGGCAGCACCAATCAACACGCGACTGGTGTCCTGGAAGCTGGCCGCACTCAAGAATGAGTCGGACGAGATTGAGATCTTAGTGATTGGCAGTAGTAGCTGCTCATACGTCGACGGCTTCTTACCGTTAGCTACAAGCTCTGCGTTCTCTTCGTTAGCAGCGGTACGCGATACAATGTCGCCGGTTACAAACAGGCTGTCACCCGGCTCCTCAATCTGTACGCGCGAGAACATCTGTCGAATGATGATCTCGATGTGCTTGTCGGCAATGGTCTGACCCTGTGAGGCGTAAATCGACTGGACCTCAGATACGATATAGCGACGAACCGCCTGCTCGCCTAACAGGTTGAGCATATCCTGAAGATTGATTGAACCTTCGGTTAGGCGCTGGCCACGAGTGACTAGGTCGCCGTTAGAGACCTCTACCTGCTGGTAGCTTGGCACCACATGATCGCGGTGAGCTTCGCCGGCGTGAGTTAGCAGGATCTTATCCTTCTTAACCTCAACCGTACCTTCGGCCTTAGCCTTAATCGCCTTCTTGCCCTTGCCGTCGGCAGCCAAAATGTCTCCTGGTACCACGCTGTCACCGTTCTTAACCTCTGGGATGCGCTCTTCGAGGGCATACTCGGTAATCTTAACGTTGGCTGGTGTTACTCGAATGGTGGTTTTGCCGCCAGCTTCTTTAACGCTAGCCACACCGTCAACCTCAGACAGCACTGCCTGTCCCTTAGGAGCACGAGCTTCGAAAATCTCTTCTACGCGTGGCAAACCGTGAGTAATGTCGGCACCGGTCGCGGCAGCACCCTTGTGGAAGGTACGCATGGTTAGCTGAGTTCCAGGCTCACCAATAGACTGGGCGGCGATTACACCAACCGGCTCACCCAGCTTAACGACCTGACCGCGAGCGAGATCAACACCGTAACACTTCTGGCAGACGCCCCACTGCGAGGTACACTCAAGCACGCTACGCAAGCGAACTTCGTCAATGCTCTTGGTCTCGGCAATCTGCTCGGCCAGCTCATCGGTAATCAGCCCACCAGCCTTAACTAGGGTGCTGGAGCCGTCTTTTACTGCGGCGGCTACAAAGCGACCGGCCAAACGAGCTGCAAAGCCCTCGCCCATCGCCTCAGACTCGGCTCGGGTAACCAAGCTACCGTGCTTATCGCCACAGTCTTCGATGGTTACGATGATGTCCTGAGCCACGTCCACTAATCGGCGGGTCAAATATCCTGACTCGGCGGTACGCAGAGCGGTATCGGTTAGACCCTTACGGGCACCGTGAGTCGAACTGAAGTACTCAAGCATCGAGAAGCCTTCTTTGTAGCTACTGCGAATTGGCAGCTCGATGATGCGACCGGTTGGGTTGTTGACCAGACCCAACATACCAGAAATCTGGTTAACCTGGCTGAAGTCACCTCGAGCACCGGACTCAACAAACATTCCGATGGTAGAATCACTAACCGCCATCTCGTCCTGAAGATCACCCTTAATGTTCTCGTTGGTGCCCTGCCAGGCCTCAATTGTGCGACGATAGCGCTCATCTTCAGTAATTAAGCCCATTTCGTACTGCTTACTGATCTCGATTACCTGCTTTTCGCCATCATTTACGTAACCCTCTTTTTTGTGCGGAGTTACAAAGTCGTCAATACCGATCGACACACCACTCTTGGTTGAGTGACGGAAGCCGAGATCCTTAATCTTGTCCACAATTACCGCGGTAACCTCTGGGCCACTAACGGTAAACACCTCGGCCACCAAGTTCTGCAGCTTCTTTTTGGTCATGGTTTCGTTACGGAAATCAATCTCTTCTGGCAAGATCTCGTTGAGCAAGATTCGACCAACGGTGGTCTGAGTTCGCTCGCCGTTAATTGGCACCGTGACGCGGTTTTGCAGCTTAATGGTCTCATTCTCATAGGCGTAAATTGCCTCAGATGCATCAGCAAAGTGCTTCACCGGCTGATCATCGCCAAACTTGTCGTAGGTTAGGTAGTAGCAGCCAAGCACAATATCTTGACTTGGGTTCACCACCGCCGAGCCATCGGCTGGCTTGAGCAGGTTGTGCGATGACAACATGATCTCGCGAGCCTCTTTTTGAGCGGCATCAGATAGTGGTACGTGAACCGCCATCTGGTCGCCATCGAAGTCGGCGTTAAAGGCCGAACATACTAGCGGGTGCAGCTGAATCGCCTTACCTTCAATCAAGATCGGCTTAAAGGCCTGGATACCAAGACGGTGAAGGGTTGGAGCACGGTTTAGTAGCACATACTTTTCGGCAATGATCTCTTCGAGAGTGTCCCATACCTCGGTACGAGCACGCTCAATCATGCGACCGGCCGACTTAACGTTGTGAGCCAAATCACGCTCAATCAACTTGGCCATCACAAACGGCTTAAACAGCTCCAGGGCCATCATTTTTGGCAAACCACATTCATACAGTTTGAGGTTTGGACCGGAAACGATTACCGAACGTCCGGAGTAGTCGACGCGCTTACCCAGCAAGTTCTGGCGGAAGCGACCCTGCTTACCTTTTAGCACATCGCTCAAGCTCTTGAGCTTGCGACGAGTACTGGTAGAGCTAACCGCACGTTCGCGGCGGGCGTTGTTGTCCATGAGGGCATCAACCGCTTCTTGCAACATGCGCTTTTCGTTTCGACGAATCACTTCTGGCGCATCCAGCTCAATCAAACGCTTCAACCGGTTGTTACGGTTGATCACGCGGCGGTAAAGGTCGTTGAGGTCGGAAGCCGCAAAACGACCACCAGCCAACTGCACCATTGGTCGCAGATCGGGTGGAATCACCGGCATCTCGGTCATAACCGTCCACTCAGGACGCAAGCCAGCGTTACGCATACCTTCAAGCATCTTGAGGCGCTTTAAGATCTTCTTTTTCTTTTGGCCAACAGCCTCATCGGCCTCCTTGGTCAAATCATCAACCAGCTTATCAAGATCAATCTCAGCCAGTAGGTTACGAATAGCTTCGGCACCGATATCGGCCTTAAATACGTCGCCGTACTTTAGGTTGAGATCACGGTATTTAGCCTCAGTTAGCAGCGTAAGTGGGGCCAAGCCCTCAAGCTCGGTCTTTGCGGCATCATAGGTAACTTCAAGATCGCTAAGCTCGCGGCTTTGGGCCTCGGCGATGGCTTTAACATCGGCATCAGCCTCGGCTGCCTTTTGCTCATGACCCTTAACCACCTCGTCACGACGGCTCTTATAGTCGGCCTCTAAATCGCTGAGGGCACCCTTGCGGCGCTCGTCGTTAACATCGGTAACGATGTAGTTGGCAAAGTAAACCACTCGCTCTAGATCACGAATGCTCATGTTCAGAGCCAGGCCAACGGTCGAAGGAGTACCACGCAAGAACCAAATGTGAGTGACGGGTACGGCTAGGCTAATGTGACCCATGCGCTCGCGGCGGACAATGCTACGAGTTACGCGCACGCCACACTTATCGCAAACCACATCCTTGTAGCGAATTCGCTTGTACTTACCACAGTAGCACTCCCAGTCCTTGGTCGGACCAAAGATCTTTTCGCAGAACAGTCCGTCCTTTTCTGGCTTTTGAGTGCGGTAATTAATGGTTTCCGGCTTGGTTACCTCGCCGTGAGACCAGTCCAAAATCTGCTTTGGACTAGCCAGGCTCAATCGAACCGCGTCGAACTCGCTAGCGGATTGGTTGAGCATATTGTTATCGGTTTTTTCTGCTATCATCTTAGGCCTCTTGCTCCGTAGTTACGGCGTCTGTAGTAGCGGCTTCGGCAGCGACCTCTGCCTCAACCTCTAATGGATCTTCTTGCCCACCAGCTAAATCAACCAGCGGCATATCAGCTACCTCATCACCCTTCATTAACTTATCGTTTCCTAGTTCATTGGCTTCAGCCGTAATTTGGTCGCTTAGTACCTCTTCGGCATCCAGCTCTTTTTCCTCGCCGCCATCTTCGCGGATTAAGTCGATTGCCATACCTAAGCTCTGCAACTCCTTAACCAACACGTTGAATGACTCGGGGATACGTGGTCCGCGGATCTCTTCGCCCTTAATGATGGCCTCGTAGGCCTTTGAGCGACCAACCACGTCGTCTGATTTAATAGTCAGGATTTCCTGCAGGGTGTTAGCGGCACCGTAAGCTTCGAGTGCCCACACCTCCATCTCACCAAAGCGCTGACCACCACGTTGTGCCTTACCGCCAAGTGGCTGCTGAGTCACCATAGCGTATGGGCCGGTTGAGCGAGCATGCAGCTTGTCGTCAACCATGTGGTCGAGCTTAAGCATGTACTTGTAACCAACCGTAGTTCGCTCCTGGAACGGCTCGCCGGTCTTACCGTCAAACAGCTGCGACTTACCATCATCGGGGAGGCCGGCTCGCTTGAGCTCTTCTTTAATCTTTTCGACGTTAACACCGTCAAAGGCTGGTGTAGCCACGTTGTAACCCAGCGCTCGAGCGGCAAGACCCAGGTGAGTCTCAAACACCTGTCCGATGTTCATACGTGAACTTACGCCAAGCGGGTTCAAAATCATGTCGACTGGAGTACCATCATCGAGATATGGCATATCCTCGATTGGCACAACCTTAGCAACCACACCCTTGTTACCGTGGCGTCCGGCCATCTTGTCGCCGGCGCTCATTTTACGTAGCTGAGCTACCGATACGTGATACTGCTCGATTACTCCGGCCTGTAGCTCGTCACCGTTTTCGCGGCTAAAGACCTTAACGCCAACCACCTTACCACGTTCGCCGTTTGGCATCCGCAGGCTGGTATCTTTAACGTCGCGGGCCTTTTCGCCAAAGATGGCTCGCAGCAAACGCTCTTCGCTCGACAGCTCTTGCTCACCCTTAGGAGTAATCTTGCCGACTAGAATGTCTCCGGCGCTAACCTCCGCACCAATGCGGACCACACCGTTTTCGTCCAAGTCTTTAAGGCTGTCTTCGCTAACGTTTGGAATGTCTCGAGTAACAATCTCCGGCCCCAGCTTGGTGTCACGCACGTCGACCTCGTAGGTCTCAATGTGAATTGAGCTGTAACGATCATCCTGTACCAACCGCTGGCTGATAATGATGGCGTCCTCAAAGTTGTAACCACCCCATGACATGAATGCCACCAGCACGTTCTGGCCCAGCGCCAGCTCACCATTATCGGTCGACATACCATCGGCCAACACGTCACCCTGCTTGAGCTTCTGACCGCTGGTTACCACTACCTTTTGGTTAACACTGGTGCCTTCGTTGCTGCGCGAAAACTTAATCAGCTCGTAGGTTTGCTCGCCCTTTTTCTTGTACTTAACCACGATCTTGCTGGCGGTAGCGGTAATCACCTCGCCATCCTCTTCGGCCACAATCACCTGACCTGAATCGCGAGCCACAATCGCCTCCATACCGGTACCAACCACTGGCGCCTCTGGCTTAACTAGCGAAACGGCCTGCTTCTGCATGTTCGCGCCCATCAGCGCTCGCTTCGGGTCATCGTTTTCAATAAATGGAATCAAAGCGGTTGAAACCGAGATGATTTGCTTACTTGATACATCCATGTAGTTGACCAAGTTTGAGTCGGCCTCAACCGTCTCGCCACCACGACGAACCGGTACGCGACTTTCAGCAAAGTAGTTGTCATCGTTTAGTGGGGTTGAAGCTTCGGTGATAGCAGCCTGGGCTTCGTCGGCAGAATCCAAGTAGACCACGTCGCTGGTAACCTTAGCCTTAACCGGCACCATTTCGCTGTCTAGCTTAGCTAGCTTTTTAGCTGCTGCTGCGGTGATAACCTCACCCGTCTTTACGATCACACTGCCACTAGAGTCTTTGATGTTGGTTCGAGCAATATGCCCCGCCGCCTCAGCCGCCGGAACCTCATTTAGTACCTTGCGATAAGGAGTTTCCAAAAAGCCGTACTCATTAACTTGAGTATAAGTAGCCAGGTTGGACACCAAACCAACGTTTGGACCTTCGGGAGTTTCAATTGGGCAGATACGACCATAGTGACTACGGTGTACATCGCGCACCTCAAAACCGGCTCGTTCGCGGCTTAAACCACCGGCGCCGGTCGCGGTTAAGCGTCGCTTGTGCGCAATCTCGGCTAGTGGGTTGGTTTGGTTCATAAACTGGCTCAACTGCGAGCTAGCAAAGAACTCCTTAACGCTAGCCACTACCGGTCGAACGTTAACCAGCTGACCTGGGGTAACTGTCTCGCGGTCGTACAAGCTCATCTTATCCTTAACGTTGCGCTCCATGCGCAAAAGACCAATTCGGAAACGATCCTGAATCAGCTCACCAACCATTCGCAAGCGACGGTTTGACAGATCATCAATATCCTCTGGCTTAGCCTGAGGGTCGTTGTTAAGACGGATGATCTCGCGCAAGATGTCTACCAAATCCTCACGGCGGAAGATGCGGTTTTCAACCGTGTTTGGCACCTTGGTACCAAATCGGCGGTTAATCTTGTAGCGACCGACCTTCGAAAAGTCGTAACGCTTAGGGTCAAAGAACATGCCTTCAATCAACTGCTTTGAGTTATCAACGGTAGCCAAATCACCCGGACGAATCCGGCGATAAACCTCCATCAAGGCCTCGCTCATGTTGCTGGTAGCGTCCTTATCGAGGGTCTCATTGATGTACTTAACCTCACCGGTATCAACGTCTTTAAACAGACTTTTAATTTCGGAATCATCGGCAAATCCAAAGGCGCGCAACAGAGTGGTAACCGGCAGCTTGCGCTTACGATCAATCTTGACCGAAATCACGCCGTTTGGAGCGGTATCGAACTCCAACCAAGCTCCACGGCTTGGAATAACCTTGGCGCCAAATAGGTGCTCGTCGCCAACCATGTCGGAAGCAAAGAATACGCCAGGTGAACGAACCAACTGGCTAATCACTACTCGCTCAACACCATTAATGATGAAGGTGCCCTTACTGGTCATCCAGGGGTAGTCACCCAAAAAGATTTCCTGGCTCTTCTTCTCGCCGGTCTCTTTATTAACCAGCTCAACCACTGCCTTAAGCGGCACTTCGTAGGTTATGTTCTTACCTTTAGCGGTAGCCTCATCGATCTTGGGCTCTTCAAAGTAAAAGTCCTTAAAGTAGAGCGCTAGGCTCTTACCGGTAAAGTCCTCAATTGGACTAACCGAAGCAAACAGCTCCTTAAGGCCTTCGGTGGTGAACCACTCAAACGAGGCAATTTGATTTTGAATTAAATTTGGTAGTGCGATAACTTCGCGGTTTTTGTTAAAGAATCGACGCTCGGTGGCCTGTGCCAAGACATCCTCCTTCTTGATTATTGGTAATGTGGGGCGCCAGGGGGACATTCGTCCTAGCAATAATCAAGAGGTGTTTCTAAATCGGCAGTGACGCGTACGTGTGTGATGCTTCTAGAACTTTTGCACTTGTACCAGCTCGCAAGTACAGAAGTCCTACACGCAAAAAACCAAGTAGGTGCGCCCTACCTTTGATTTAAGCTTCCTCTTAGACTCTATTGTGCCGATTTATGACAGGATTGTCAACGCTTTTTATACAGTTTTTACAATCCCGCCATGAACCTTACGAGCTACGGCTAATTACCTCGTCAATAATGCCATACTCTTTAGCCTCTTTTGCGGTCATGTAGTAGTCACGATCAGAGTCTTTACGAACCTGCTCATATGACTTTCCGGTAGCCTCAGCTAGCTGCCGATCCAACACCTCACGAAGCGACAGGACCTCTTTAGCAGTAATCTCGATATCCGATGGGCTCCCCTGGAATCCCGCCGACCCCTGGTGAATCATGACCTTAGAATTTGGGAGTGCAAAGCGTTTGCCTTTTGCGCCCGCAGCCAGCAACTGCGACCCCATACTAAACGCCATCCCAACACAAATAGTCGAAACCTCTGGCTTAATGTAGTTCATCGTATCAATCATAGCTAGGCCAGCATAAACCGATCCACCCGGCGAGTTAATGTACATCTGGATATCAGCCTTAGGATCTTCATTCTCGAGATGAAGCAACTGTGCAATTATTAGATTCGCCACCGTATCATCAATAGCAGTACCAACAAAAATAATTCGGTCCTTAAGCAGGCGCGAGTAAATATCGTAGGCGCGCTCACCTTGATGAGTTTTTTCTAAAACGGTTGGGACTAAGATTGAATTTTTTGGGGTCTGATTCATGAGTTACTCCTGCCAAATCTCTTGGTTTTTAGTATAGCTTTTTAGCACTCCCCTGTCTAGACTGCTAATTTAGCTATACTAACTCTAATATATAAGCAAAATTACTTGGTTTAATTGCTCTGTCAGAATATAATGTAATCATAAGAAGTATGTCTAAATGTTTGTGTGTAGGGTTTTGAACTAAAACATGACTCGTTTACCTATTCCAGGATCAGATAATGGTCAATGGGGTGAGTTACTTAATGATTTCTTAAAAGTTGAGCATAATGATGATGGCTCACTTAAGATTCAGCCTATTCCTGCTGCCCAAAAAGGCCAACCTGGTGGTGTGGCTGAGTTGGATGGCGGGGGGCTAGTTGTTGCCGGTCAACTTGGCGGCGGCGCTGCCAACTCTGGTACCTACTTGCGCGGCGATGGTATATGGTCTGCCCCGCCAGGCGCACCGGTAACCAGTGTCGCCGGTAAGACCGGGGCAGTCACACTCGATACCAATGACGTCTCGGGCCTGGGAACCGCCGCCACTAAAGACGTTGCCGCTAGCGGTGATGCAACGGCCACCCAGGTTGTTAAAGGCGACGACTCACGCTTGACCAACGCGCGAACCCCTATTGACGGATCGGTCACCGAGGTTAAGCTGGCTGACGATGCCGTTACTACCGGCAAAATCGCCCCAAGCACCATCCTCGATATTGATATATCAAACTCGGCCAATATCTCTCAAAACAAGATTGCGCTAGCCATAACCGACACCGAGGTAGCGGTTGGCGCCAATATCGCCCAGGCAAAAGTCGCCAATCTAACCAGCGACTTAGCCGGCAAAGAGCCAACTATCACCGCTGGTACTACTCTTCAATACTGGCGGGGCGACAAAAGCTGGCAAACGCTAGATAAGTCGGCGGTAGGCCTGGGCAATGTCGACAATACCTCCGACTTAAGTAAACCAATCTCAACTGCCACCCAGGCCGCACTCGACCTAAAGGCAAATACCAGTGCAATTGCTGGCAAGGTGGATGATACCGGCGACACCATGAATGGCAGCCTCAATATGTCAGGGGCTAGCACCCAAATACTGTTCCCCGATAACGCAAGCACCAGCGGGGGTCTTTCTTTTGGTGGCGACTCCACCTTTGCCCGGACCAATACCGGGACTCTGCGTTTTACGGCAGCGGCACCAATCCTGGAGTTTACTTCAACCAATAATACCTCTGGTATTCGCCTTAATGTCACCTCTGCCGCCACAACCGCTTATCGTTTACAGTACTCTGGTACATCGCTGATCACGGTCAATCCTAGTGGCGCAACCTTAATTAGCAACAACAATACAACTCTCAGAACAATCAACGGCCTAATTCCTCAACTTCAATTAGAAGGTACCGATGCGGCTGGATCCACCATATCCGCCACCAGAAACTCGGCCGACGCCAACCCGCCCGGTATATATTTTGTAAAATCGCGCGGAACAGCCAATGGCTCCACGACAATTGTGCAGTCAGGCGATAACCTTGGTCAGATCAGTTTTATTGGAGCTAACGGCTCAAACTCAAACACCTTTGCGGCCTTAATCCGGGCGGAGGTTGACGGCACTCCGGCCGCTGCCGACATGCCAGGACGCCTGGCTTTCTACACCACCCCCGCTGGCACAACGACCGTAACCGAGCGTATGCGAATCGATAACTCCGGTAAGGTCCGAATCGGATCAAGCGCCACGATTAGTTCGGCCCTTACGTTTGATAGTGCCACAACCGCTGCCGGTGGTATTTTGTTCGGTGCCGATACCAACCTGTATCGCTCGGCAGCAGATAGTTTAAAAACCGACGACAGGTTACGCGCAGCTGTTGGTTTTTTTGCCGATACAGCTACAACGGTTGCGCTCCAAGGTTCACAAACAGCTGTAACCGCATTTATAGCAAACTATTTAATCAACGGTGATACAAACGCCGCCTTTCGAATTTTTGGCGATGGCAAGCACGAGTGGGGAGCCGGTGGAGCCAGCGCAACCGACACTAACCTTTACCGTTCAGCGGCCGATGTCTTAAAGACAGATGACATGCTCCGTGTTGAGCCTACATCCAACCCAAGTACACTTATGCTTGTTACCGGCACCACTACGACCTCAACAGCAAACGCAAGAGGCCAGCAGGTTAGCCCAATTTTTTCAGGTAGCGCCGCTGGTCCTGGTGGCCTAGCGGTACAGCCCGAATTTAAGCCATCTACCGACCCAACGGTGGTGTATGGGTTTATTAATATTGCTAAAAGCACTCCCCCTACAGGAGTGACTATTGGTACTGCCTACGCAGGGTTTAATCGCATTGACACTGGTACTGACTCCGGGGTTCTAACCAATGCAGTAGCGATGTATATATCTGCCCCAAGCTTGGGATCAATAGTACCCGTCAATCTATATGGCGTAGATGTCGCAGCTCAAACAGCTGGTAGTTCATCTAATATTGGGGTACGTATCGCGGGTGCTTCGACATATACACTACAGTTAAGTAGCACCGCTGGTACGGCAGCTAGTGGTATTACATTTGGAACCGACACCAACTTATATAGAAGCGCCGCTGACACCCTAAAAACCGATGATCAGTTTTTATCAGCATCTTATTTAAGCGCCAATAACGGAACCGCAAACCAAGTCTACATTGGCGCAACCGCTTCTGCTACACCCGGAGCTGGCATATTGTTTGGCCAAGGAGCATCAGCTGACACCAACCTTTATCGCTCAGCTGCCGACACCCTCAAGACCGATGACAACCTAATTGTTGCTGCGGCCGGTACGGCGGCTAACTCGGTAGCCAACATCGATGCCACCCAAACCCTGACCAACAAGCGTATCACTAAGCGAATATCCAGCAACACCTCAAGCTCCACTCCCACGCCAAATGCCGACACTACCGATGTCTACCTTCTGACCGCCCTGGCGGTTGGCGCCACCTTCGGCGCGCCAACCGGGACACCAACCGATGGCCAGTCGCTAATTATCCGCATTAAAGATAATGGGACTGCCAGATCTCTGGCCTGGAATGCGATTTACCGAGCGGTTGGGACCTCTTTGCCAACAACTACCGTTATTAGTAAGACGCACTACCTAGGGTTCATATATAACAGCGCCGATAGTAAATGGGACTGCTTGGCGGTCTCGCAGGAAGCTTAAATGGCCAGTCGTTTTTGGGTTGGAGGTAGCGGTAACTGGGATGGGTCGGACACCTCTCATTGGTCCGCCACCACTGGGGGCTCGAGTGGAGCGTCAGTACCCACATCTTCTGACGACGTTACCTTTGACAGCAACTCCGGCACAGCCGCCACCGTAACTATTACTGGCGCAACCGCCAACGCCAACACCATTACGATAAATAAGTCTGACCTAACTTTACTGCACAACGCTGGTTCAACCGTGGTGGGCGCAGTCACACTTACCACTGGAACCCTAAATGCAAATGGCCAAACCTGTAACTGGGGCAAGCTAATATCTTCTAATAGCAGCGCTCGTACGTTGACAATGGGCAGTTCCGCCATCACGCTAACCTCTACTGGGACTGCTTGGGACACAAGTACATTTACCAACCTTACCGTAACCACCAACACATCAACCGTTACTCTAAATGGCGCTACCTCGACTTGGTTTGGTGGCTCTGGCTTTAACACTAATGGCGGATCTATTGTTATGGCTGGTTCTGGTGTGGCAATTGTCGCAAACACCTTTACGTGCAAAAACCTTACCCGTACTGGCACGGCGGCGAAAACAGACACCATCCAGTTCAACGGCGGATCCTCTATCGTAACTGGAACTTTAACTATTACCGGCAATAGTGTTACCAATAGGGTGCTCGCTACATCTTTGTCACTAGGCTCTGCAGCCACCGTAAGCGCGGCATCGGTATCCTTAACCAATGTTGACTTTAGAGACATTAACGCAAGCGGTGCAGCCATACCTTTTACTGGCACTTCGCTAGGCAACTGCCTAGGCAACAGCAATATAACTTTCGACACTTCGGTTACCCAAACCTGGCAGGGCACTAGTGGAGGCAACTGGTCTGATGTATCAAAATGGACCAGCCGTGTGCCGCTACCGCAAGACAATGTAGTAATAAGTAGTGCATTCTCAGCGAGTCAGACAGTTACGGGAGACATGCCAAGACTCGGTAAGGACATAAACTGGACAGGAAGCTCCGGCAGCCCAACCTGGTCGGTTACTGCAACAGCATTCATGTATGGCTCCCTCAACCTGACAAATGTCGGCACAGTAAATGGAGGTACTACCTTTACGCTTGCAGGTCGGAGCTCACATACAATAACCTCGGCCGGGAAGTCCATGGCTTTGTTTGGACAGGTAGCTGCACCTGGCGCAACATACTCTTTGCAGGATGCGCTACAGATGAACAATTTAGTAACGGTTGGATCTGGCTTGGTCTTTGAAACAAATAGCTATAATGTCACGATTGGTAACTACCAGATTAACAATGGAGCAACCGTTAACATGGGAACTGGCACCTGGACCCTAACCGGGACACTGGTATCTCCTAGTGCGGTATGGAATGTAACTAGTACAGGCGCGGTGGTTAATTCAAGTAGTGCTACTATTGTCATCACAACGACCACCTCAAGTAGCAGAACTTTTAACGGCGCAGATAAAACATATGGTACTCTCACCTACACTTTAGCCGGATCAACTGGAAACCTAATTATTACCGGATCAAACACTTTTGGAACCATCAACTTCTCTGACTCGAGTAACGCCAGGACGCTTCAATTTACTAGTGGCACTACCACCACAATAACGGGCGCGTTTAACGTTAATGGAACATCCGGTAAGCTCATGACAATCAACAGCTCTACTGGGGGCTCAGCCGCTACCCTCTCAAAATCAAGTGGAACGGTAAGCTGCGACTATCTTTCGATTCAAGACTCAACTGCCACCGGAGGAGCAGCTTGGTATGCCGGAGCCAACTCCACTAATGTATCTGGCAACACTGGCTGGATATTTACCGCTCCGGCCAACGGCGCCTGGTTTGATATACTATAAGACATACTAAACAGATTACTTCGAGGAGTACTATGGATCTCAGTCAAATTTCTGATATAGATAAGTTAAAAGCGCTTGCCTACGACGAGTTGCAGCGTTTAGAGATTTCGAAGCAAAACCTTCAATTAATAAATCAGCGCATGTCTGAACTGCAACAGTCTCAAGCTGAGAAAAAAGGCTCTAAGAAGTAGTTTTAGCTACTTCTTTTGGGCGTACTCGACCAACTTAGCGATGGTCTTGGTGGTGAGAATATGATTAAAGATGTCGTTCCGGACATCATGGCTGTTTAGCTGCTCTTGCATTTTGGGGTCGGTATAACGCATTCGTAGTGCATCCAGCTCAGCCTCAATCTCGTCTTCGGTCGCGGTCAGCTTTTCGGCCTTGGCCACTTCCTGCAATACTAGGGACAAAATAACTCGCTTTTCGGCATCCGGGCGTAGCTCTTTTTCAAGTTCGTCCTGAGTTTTGCCCTGCATCTCTAGGTATTGTTCCATAGTCATGCCGCTCGACATTAAACGCTGACTAATCTCAGACTTCATTCGCTCTAGCTGCTGGGTGGCCATTTTTTCTGGCACCTTAAACTTAACCTTGCCAGCAATTTCATCGAGCAGCTCATTTTCGTATTCGCGCTTGGCCGACTCTTCTGCCTCAGCTTTTAACTGATCCTTAATATCGGCTTTTAGTTCGGCTACCGTCTTGAACGGTCCAACCTCACCGGCGAACTCGTCATTTACTTCGGGCAATTTTAATCGCGTCACCTCATGTACGTTAACCTTAAAGGTGACCGGCTGACCGGCTAGACTTTTTTCGTGATAATCCTTAGGGAAGGTTACCTCAAAGCTTTTCCCCTCACCAACCTTAACGCCAACTAGCTCTTCTTCGAAGCCGGGGATGAAGGTGTTTGAGCCGAGCTTGAGGGTGTAATTCTTACTGACCGCTCCCTCAATAATCTTACCCTCTTTTTTGCCCTCAAAATCGATCTTAACCTCATCACCCATGGCGGCTGCATTAAGCGCCGGAATGCGCTTAGCCACGCGGCGGCGCAAATCCTCAATCATTTCATCAACCTTGGCCGATTCAATCTTAACCGGCTTAACTGCCTTTTTAATCTTTTTGTAATCTGGCAGATCAACCGATGGCATCACCTCAACCGTTGCCTCGAACTCTAGAGTCTCATAGGGTACCCATTTAATTAGGTTGATCTTAGGCTGGTCGATTGGCGCCACGTCGTATTCTGCCAGCGCGTCAGAATAAGCATGGCTCATGGTGTGCTCAAGTGTTTCGGCCTGAATCGCCTCATCACCAATCTCGCGAGCAACAATATTATCTGGTGCCTTACCGGCCCGGAAACCCGAGGCTTTTACCTTGGGGCGGTAGTGGTCATAAGTGTGCTCCAGCGCGTGTTTAATTTGATCGGCAGTGGCAGCGATCTTTAAGGTAACTTGGTTGTCGGTTTGATTGGTAATTTCGGCTTTCATAAGTGCTGATTGTACCAGGTATTAGGGAGCTTGTCACTCCATTTGCGTCCAACCACCTATTCGTGACAATTTGTGAGCTATATAAACTAAAGTCCCCGCCACGACCTTGGTCGCAGCGGGGTTTTAGATACGTCAGCTGCAGTGCCGCCGTCGTGGACTCACCGTCGCGATTAACGCGGCGAGCAGATCCTTGCCGATGCCTCTCAGGACCTCGAACCAGCCGGGCTGATTTAGGCGGAGCTTGGTAAGCTCCTGCGCGGTGAACTCGTGCTGCCCGATCATCCAGCGTGTTGGCCGACGACCAGACCGGTAGAAGCCCTGTGTCGCTCGGTCTTCTTGAACCGGGTCTAGGCTGCCAGCGCGGCGGCCCCGGTCAAAGAGTTGCTGCAACTGGCAGGCGTCGTAGCGATTCGCCTGGGCGCTTGGGTCCCAGACGTATCGAAACCGGCCAGCGCCAATTGCGATCAGTTGAACCTCCACTTCGCCCATGCCGTTACAGGTTTTGAGGTAAAAAACCTTCACAACTTGCTCTGACATCATCCCCCTAGTCGATTTGCGTGCTTGACTGCGTATCAATGACTTAATTATAACACAAATTAGCGTTTTTACAATAATTCCTGGTGGGCGAGAGAGGACTTGAACCTCCACGGGGTTTCCCCCACTAGCTCCTAAGGCTAGCGTGTCTACCATTTCACCACTCGCCCAAGTGGATTTAGAATTCGTTAATATTTGTTTGTTAAGCTCGGTTTTGTCTGGTGTAGCACGTTAAGTGGCAGGGGGCTACCGCTGGTGCGGCATTGAGTCTCGCCAAACTTGACTGTCGGGTTCGATTCCCGATAGCTCCACCAGACGCAAAAGGTGGCCCGATGGCCACCTGGCAGCAAGTCTCGCCAAACTTAACTAGAGCTAGATTAGCAATTTTTAATACCGGTTGCAAGCTAAAGCTTACGGTATACTGCTAAAATTTGATCTCCATAGTCTTTTTGCTTAATAAGGTTCAGCCCTTTTAGCTCCATCGGCCGAGAGTGACGCGAAAACTCAATAACCATAATTGAATCTTTTTTTAGACGCTCCCCAATTTTAGCTAAAATTTCCTTGTCAATAAAACTATATGGAGGCATTGCGAAGATAAGGTCATAAATAGATTTGAAGCTTTCAAGCCATGACTCCACGCGCACTGGAAAGACCTTGTACTGACTTTTCACTCCGAGCGCCTCAATATTAGTTTGAATCGCCTTGAGCGCTGGCCCTGCCAATTCAACCGCATCAACGTGTGCTGCACCACGACTCAGCGCCTCAAAGCCAAGTGCGCCACTGCCGGCATAGGTATCGAGCACGCGCAAGCCATCAATCGGACCAAGCATATCAAAAAGTGCCGCGCGCACCTTATGCGTCATTGGCCGAGTATTGCGCGTTGACGGCATAGTCAAGGTTCTGCCACCAAGTGATCCAGAAACAATCCTCACAGTTCGGCAACCGCTTTAGACCGATGCGCCGCTTCGGCTAGCTGTTGGCCGCTCTCTAAATAAGCAAGCAGCCAAATAATCGCGATAGCCTGGACGCTAACCGGCGCCAAAATCGACTTAACCTCGCGCCCCAGGCTCATACTCCATCCCTGCTTATAAAAGCGCTCATACATCTGCAAGTTGGCGATCTCGCGCGCCTCTTGCTTAAAGAACTCAACCGGTCCAACCTGGCGAGCATGAGCCAGCTTACTAGCATCCAGCTGTACCTTAATTTTTTGCCCGACCAAAGCCGCCATTACGCCCATCTCAAAGTTGACGTGAGTGGTCAAAAGACCTTTACCACCCCAGACAGCCCACCCCTTTTTAAGCGTTTCACGCGCCGGCTCACCGGCCTGGCGCACCTTGTAGCGGTTCTTGTCGGTTTTAGTTAACCGGTGCTTAGCCAGCTCTTCGTCCAGCGGAAAGTGATGAGCTGGTGTTAAGCCGTCACAAACGTAGTGAGCCAACCAGGCCGCCTCAAACGCCGCCCGCACCTGATTGTTTTTTTGCAGTGCTAGCACCAGCCCCTGGTAATGCTGCTCGATCAAATCAGGTATGGCACCGCGCTCGGTTAATGGATCATAAAGGTGACCCACCTCCCCCTTACCGGGCGACTTAACCTTCATGCCGTCTGGACCGTTAATGCCCTCAAAATGCAGTATTTGGGCCAGATTCGGAAAGGTTTGGGGGTGAAAATAAGACTGAGTTAAACGATAGGCCACCGTATCAAATCGCTGGTGCACACCAAGGGCCGAAACGGTTCGCTTTGAGCTTACAAAGCCAGAATACATAATTTAATCATTCTTTAATGTTAATCGAGAGTGGTAATCGCCTGAAGCCGCTGAATGCGCTCGGTTATCTGTGGATATTGTACCATGATCGCCGGATCATCAACAAAGCGGCGGGCGGCTGCGCGCACCTCGCTCACCAACTTGGTATCGGTTAGATTGGCTAGGCGCAGATCAAGTAGTCCATGCTGGCGCTTGCCATAAATCTGGCCGGGTCCGCGCAGCTCCAGGTCGATTTGCGACAGCCGAAAACCATCTTGGGTCCGCTCCATCGCCTCAAGCCGCTCTCTAGCGCCAGGGGCACTGCTGTCGCTTGCCAAAAAACAGTACGAATCGTGCTGGCTTCGACCAACTCGGCCGCGCAGCTGGTGCAAAGTTGCCAGACCAAATCGCTCCGCCCCCTCAACCAACATGACGGTAGCGTTGGGAATGTCCACCCCCACCTCGACCACAGTGGTTGAGACCAAGATATCAATATCGCCAGCCACAAACCGCTCCATAATCTTTTGGCGTTCTGGCGGAGTCAGCCTGGCGTGGAGCGCCTCAATCCGACGATGGCGGAACAGGCCCGACCGCAGCCGCTCCACTTCGGTATTAACGCTTTTGGCATCCAGGCTGTCAGAATCATCAATTAACGGGCAAACCACAAACACCTGACGGCCAAGCTTGATCTGGCCATCAATAAAACCATACGCCACTTCCTTGTCGCGTCCACTAACTACCTTGGTAGCAATTGGCTTGCGACCGGCCGGGAGCTCATCAATAATCGATACATCCAGGTCGCCATAAACGGTTAGCGCTAAGCTACGCGGAATTGGAGTAGCTGTCATGCTCAGCAAATGCGGGAAGAATCGACTTTTGGTTTTAAGCTGCTGGCGTTGATTAACACCAAAGCGATGTTGCTCATCAATAATTACCAGACCGAGCTTGCTAAACTCAACCGACTCCCCAAGTAGTGCATGCGTGCCAATAATTAAACCCGGCTGACCGGCCTTAATTCGCGCCAGCACCGGCGCCTTATCCGCAGCCGGCTGCTTGCTCAACACCAGCTCCACCGGCACCCCAAGATCATCCAGCAAGCTAGTTGCATTCTTAAAATGCTGACGCGCCAACACATCGGTTGGCACCATTAACGCCGCTTGATACCCGGCCCGTACCGCCATGGTTGCCGCCATAAAGGCCACCACCGTTTTACCGCTACCAACATCACCTTCGAGCAATCGATTCATGGGGTGAGGCTGCGCCATATCTTTTAAAATCTGCCAGGCCGACTGGCGCTGGGCATTGGTAATCGCAAACGGCAGAGACTTAACAAACTCCTGCGCCACCTCTACGTTAAAATCGATCTCCGGCGCCGATTCATCCTGCAGCTGGCTTTTAAGTCGTAACGAAGCCGCAATAATAAAGAACAGCTCCTCAAAAGCCAGTCGGTGACGCGCCTTATCTAGCGCCTGGCGACTGGTTGGCAGATGCAACTCACTCAAGGCTTGCTGCCGCGATACCAAACTCGCCTCTTTAATTATCTCCTTTGGCAGCGTCTCCGGTAACCCCTCAAGGCGCTCCAATACCGGCCGAATAACGGTGCGCAGCTGCTTACTGGTCAGCCCGTGAGTCTCAGGATACACCGCCACGATCCGGCCGGTATGCATCGAATCATCGCTGTCCAGCTCGATTGCCGGAGCCCGCAAAGCCAAATCGTTGTTACGAAACTCTAGATTACCCGACACCATTACCGAGGTTTCAACTGGATACTGCTTAACCAAATAAGGATTATTAAACCAAATTGCCTTAACCGTGCCGGTTCCATCGGCTATCACCGCCTCGGTAATGGTCAACTTGCGACCACGCGCCCGGCGCGAGGCGATGTTAACTACCTTACCCCTAAAGGTCACCGCGCCCGGCTTCATTTGGCGAATTGAAATAATTTCCGAGAAATCATCATATCTACGCGGATAATGATTGAGCAGATCAGCAACCGTCACAATCCCCAGGCGCTCCAACTTGCTCGCCATCGCCGCCCCCACGCCCTTGAGCGTTTCAACTCTGACATCCACATTCATCACCCTATTGTACCCTAAAAATAATAGCTTTCTCGCCCCCCATAAAGGAAGAAAGCGGGCTGGCCGACTCTATCCAGTGTCGGCGTCCCGCGTTTCTATAATTAAGATAGCAAATTTAACGCTTAAATTCAATGTGTACATCTTGCCGAAGAATGACAATTATACGCTTTATTGCCGCTGCGTGATTAAATTGGCGCTCAACTTCATCCAATAACTTTTTACCTGGAATTCGACCGTCCATACGGCGCACATCAAGTATGATATTTGGGGACTGCCGGAGAGCAGTACGTAAATTATTTTCTATTGTGCGAGAACTTTTACCAGACGGGCTTTTAATTTCCCAGCGTAGATTATTCATTTCAATATCTGGAGTTTTTGCTCCCCTTCTCCTATTCGGCACAAGGAATGTCACGTCATAACTTAACTTGGTGGCAAGAAAATCAGCCGTCATTTTCTCATGAACATCTACAAAAACCCCAGGCGGAATAATAATCGTACCGGTACGATTTTTAACCCCCAAAGAAAAACTAGCCCTTAACCCGAAGCTTCACGAAACGGCGTTTACCAACCTGGATGACGTCATCCGGCTCAACAGTAATTTCAGAGGTTTTCGTACGCTCCTGCTTGATCTGCACGCCATTCAGGCGAACTCCTCCTTGTTCCAATAATCGTCTAGCATCAGATTTACTCTCAGCTAATTTCAGCGCCACTAACAACTCTATCGGCTGCCATTTACTCTTACTGACGGTCTCCTCGGCCATATCCTCAGGCAACTTGCCCTCGCGGAACTGAGCGTTAAACGCCTCCTCAGCTGCAAACGCGGCCTTTTCGCCGTGGTAAATCGTCACGATCTCGCGCGCGAGCGAGGCCTTGGTGTCACGCGGGTTGGCGCCACCGGCAATATCGTCTACCACCTGTTCAATCACATCAAGTGGCACATCGGTACAGATCCGATAGTACTCGGCAATTAACTCATCATTAATACGCATCAACTTGCCGTACATGTCGTTTGGCTCGTCGGTAATATAGATGGCGTTACCCCAACTGGTCGACATCTTGCGGCCGTCTGGACCGGTCAGCAGCTCAAAGGTGAGCACGCTTTGAGGCTTTTGGCCGGCGTTCTTTTGCATGGTGCGCCCAGCCATTAGGTTAAACAGCTGATCGGTGCCGCCAATTTCAATATCCGCCTTAACCGCAATCGAGTCATAACCCTGCAGAATTGGGTAGAGAAACTCATGTAGGCCAATCGGTCGATTTTCTTTAAACCGAATGGCGTAGTTTTCGCGCTCAATCATCTGCGCCACCGTAAACTGCTGGGCCAACTCAATAAACTTATCGAGCGGGATTTTGCTCAGCCACTCCGAGTTGTAATGAAACTCAACCTTGCTCATATCGAGAATTTGGCCGAGCTGAGCCTTATAGTCGGCCATGTTGGCCTTAATGACATCGTCACTGAGTACCTGACGCTCGCTGGTTTTATCGGAAGCATCACCGATCTTAGCGGTAAAATCGCCCACGATCAGAACGATCTGGTGACCCATATCTTGTAGGTTCTTTAGGCGGCGAACAACTGATGCCCGCCCCAAATGAAGTACCGGACCGGTTGGGTCGATACCAAGTTTAATACGAAGTTTTTGGTCGCTGGATAATGCCTGTTCGACTTCTGATTTGACGATAATGTCTTGGGCGCGGCTTAAAATAACGTCTTTCATGGTTTTTATCATAGCATAGCGGTTGACTTTGATCTTCTTGGGTTAAAAGGGCAACCGCCCCTCAGCTAGCGCTGAGAGGCGGTGGATGGGAGGATGACATCGAGCGGAGTGACACCCGGGAGCCGCCGCGTGTTATCGCGCCACTCGTTGAAGGCCTCTTCGGTGAAAGCCTGAGTCGGAGCTGACGCCAGCTGAATTGCCCGGCGCATGCCCGGCTGAGTGAAATCGAGAACCTCCCGATCACCGTTCGCGGACTCGATGAGCAGGGCAACACATCGCGGCGTAACTGCATCGGAGCCGAATGCCCAGACTCGAACTGTCCAGCCGGCCACCTCGGTGTTGACGTGATGTTGGCGAATCTCGGTCGGGCCTGCCGAAAGATCAATACTTGTCGTATGGCTCAAGGAAGATTATCCCCTAGGTAGTTGTTGAAGAACTTGGACCAATTTTACAATCTCTGCACCCGATTGCAACCTTAAGCATATTGGCTTGGCTGGTGAGCGCCAAAACGGTATAATAGCTCTACAATTATGAGCACACCATTACATGGCTAAACGACGGGTTATCCGCTCCAGTGATCGCAGCTTTGCCGGCCGCGCCAAGCGCTTCGGGGCGTCTTTCTTAACTCCTAGTAACTTTAAGCGCTATTGGCTAAACGCTGAGGGCGCCAAGCGGGCCGGCAAGATTGCCGGGGCCGGTTTTTTGGCTATGTTCCTGGTTTTGGCTTACTTTGCCAAAGATCTTCCTAGCCCCGGAAAAATTAACGCTCGGATCGGCTCCCAAAACACCGTTTTTTATGATCGCACCGGTCAGACCAAGATTTTTGAGGTCCACGGCGACAAGAACCGTAAGGTAATCGAGTTCCAGGAAATGCCGCAGAGCATTAAGGACGCCACCGTAGCAATTGAGGACAAGGATTTTTACAAGCACGGTGCCTTTAGTTTTATGGGAGTTGGTCGCGCCTTTACTGGGATTTTGTTCCGCGATCCAACTAGGGGCGGTGGCTCAACCATCACCCAGCAGTACGTTAAGAACGCTCTGCTTACACCTGAGCGATCCTATACTCGCAAGATCAAAGAGCTAATTTTAGCCTTCGAGATTGAACAGCTCTATAAAAAAGATGACATCCTTAAGCTATACCTCAATGAGATCCCTTACGGCTCACAGGCCTACGGGGTTGAGTCGGCCTGTCGCACCTACTTCCCTCAAAATATTCAAGGTGACAAGTGTGCCAAAAACCTGACTTTAGCCCAATCGGCTACCCTAGCTTCGATACCGCAGCTGCCCACCTACTACTCACCTTACGGCCAGAACCGTGACGCCTTAATTGCTCGCCAGCACACCGTACTGGATCGCATGGTGGAGCAAAAGAAGATTAGCCAGCAGGAGGCCGATGCCGCCAAGATTCAGGGCGGGCCATCTTTGGACAACCTGGTTGCCAAACTGAACCTATCGCCGGTCCCCAAGATTGCCACCCAAAAAACCGACTTCCCTCACTTTGCCCGCTACGCTCAAGAGTATCTGGAGGCCAAGTATGGCGTTCGGCAGGTAGAGGATGGTGGGCTCAAGGTAATCACCTCACTTGATATCGAAAAGCAAAAGCAGGCCGAGGAAGCTATTAAAAAGAATATGACCAATGTGCGGCGGCTCGGCGGATCAAATGCTGCTTTGGTCTCGGCCGACCCTAAGACCGGCCAGGTCTTAGCCATGGTTGGCTCGTATGACTATAACGACCCGGATTATGGAGACTTTAACGTCGCTCTGGCCAAGCGCCAGCCTGGTTCTAGCTTTAAGCCAATTGTTTACGCCACCGGCTTTAAAAAGAACTGGGGGCCCGGCAGTACCATCTACGACGTTCAAACCGACTTTGGTAACTATAAGCCAAAAAACTACACCGGCAAGTTTTATGGGGTCCAGTCGGTTCGTACCGCGCTGGCTGGCTCGCTCAACATCCCAGCGGTTAAGATGCTCTGGCTGGCCGGTATTCCTGAATCGCTTAAAACCGCTAAAGACCTGGGCATCACCACGCTCAATGAGTCCCCAAGCACCTACGGCTTGAGCTTGGTACTTGGTTCGGGCGAGGTTAAGCTGAACGAGATGGTTAATGCCTACGAAAGTTTCGCTAACGGCGGCACCCATTACGATGCCACCCCAATCCTAAAGGTAACCGACCCCAACAATAAGGTGGTTGAAGATAACGAAAAGCCAAAGGGTAAAAAAGCGCTTGATCCTCAAATTCCTTACTTGATCTCTAGTATCCTGAGCGACAACAAAGCTCGCAGCTACATCTTTGGCGCCAACAACCCGCTGGTTATTCCGGGGCGGACCGTGGCAGCTAAAACCGGTACCACCGAAAACTACAATGATGCCTGGACTATGGGCTATACCCCCGATTTAGTAACAGGCGTTTGGGCCGGAAATAACAACAACAAACCAATGACCTCGTCGGCCAGCACGGTATCGGCGCCGATTTGGAACACCTATATGAAGTCAGCCCTGCAGGGGTACCCTAACAAGGAGTTCACCAAACCAAGCGGTATTAAAGAGGTAACCCTGGATGCCAATACCGGTAAGCTCCCAACCGCCTCAACCAAGCAGCGCCGCACCGACATCTTCCCTAGCTGGTATCGACCAGAAAACGTTGCGGGCACCCAAACCGGTCAGGTTGATAAAGTTAGCGGCAAGCTCGCAACCGAATGTACCCCACCCGAAGCGGTTGAGACCGTTACGACCGCCCAGATTAGCGCCGAGGTTCCGCCCAGCGACCCACAGTACAGTAAGTGGTTTCCTCCGATTGCTGCCCTGGCGCGTACGCTCGGTTACACCAGCGGTGGAGCCATCCCAGTCGACAAAGATGACGTCCACAAATGTACCGATATTAAACCGACCGCCCAGATTAGCGCTACCGGAACCGGACCAATTCAAATTAGCGTGAACGTGGTCCAGGGGACACACCCGCTTAAAAGCTTAACGGTGTATCTTAACGACCAAATAATTTCCACCCAGGAGATTAGCGGCTCAACCACCTACAACTTTACCAACTCTCCACCAGCCGGCAGCTACACGCTGCGAGCAGTCGTAACCGACGCCGCACTTTATAGCGGCAGTAGTGAAACAACCGTAACCGTGGCCTCTGGGGGTAGTGCCGGCGGCGCCTCCTTTTGTGGTAATCAGCCCTGCCAACCAGGCCAAACTCCATAGCGGCGCAGCAACGACCTTTAGCTGGTCGCCCGGGGGTAATGGCGTATACCGTCTACATATTAGCGGTCCCGGAGGCAGCCCGAGCTACCCAAACCTCAAAAGTACCTCGGTCACAGTTAACGCGCCCCTCACCAAAGGGACTTATACTTGGAACGTAGATTCTGGCGGGTCCACCACGCCTACTCGAATATTTGTGGTGCAATAAGCTTTATGGCTTGAATGGTTTCGGCTTTGGACAGCCAGATTATTTACTCGGCCTTGGTCATCTCAAGCAAGCTATCTTCTAGCCGCTGAGTTGGGCTAACTCGTTTACGCGGACGACGTTCTGCTCGATCCTTGTTTGGTTGTGGCCTTGAGTCTGTCTGTGCCTTAGGTCCCTGTGGGCGACCGTTTTTGCCATTATCTGGCTTGGGGCCACGCTTGGGGCGATCTCCATTACTGCGGCCATTGCTTGGTTGCTGCGGAATCTCGGCCTTAGTTAGCTTGCGCGAAGCCTTGCCGTCACCCTGGGGCTTAACACCCTGAGGTACCGAAAACAGCATCTTCCCAGCAACGGTTTGGAACACCCGGGTGATCTCGACATCAACCTCCTGGCCGATCAGCTTATCGCCGCTATCAACCACCACCATGGTACCGTCGGCTAGGTAGCCAACACCCTGGCCGCGCTCCTTGCCCGGCTGAACCACCTTGATCTGCATATGCTCTCCTGGCAAAATAACCGGTCGCACCGCATTAGCTAGCTCGTTAATGTTAAGCACTCGCACACCTTCAATGCTGGCCACGCGGTTAAGGTTGTAGTCGGTGGTAAGGACGCTCACGCCATGAGTACGACCAAGTCGCACCAACTTAGCGTCAACTTCGGGGATATCCGAAACATCATCCTCAATCACTTCCATGTCTACACCGTTGTCGCGCATGGTGTTGAGCGTCTCTAGCCCGCGACGACCGCGTCCACGACGCATGGCGTCACTTGAGTCGGCAATGTTCTGCAGCTCAGCTAATACAAAGCGTGGGATCAGTAGCTTGCCTGGAGCAAAACCGGCTTTGGCGATGTCAGCGATACGGGCGTCAATAATAACCGAGGTATCAACCAAAGCGGCACCGCTTTGAGCGGATGGGATAGAGCTCGGTTCGTCGGATTTATCAGAATTACGTTTAAAAATCATAGGTACAATATATCTCCTTGGCTGCAATAGGTCAGCCGCTATTATGTTATAAGTTCCTATTGTTATGCCGGTAAGGCGGCTTCGATTGCTTGTTTAATGGTCTTAACTTGACTCATATCTTTGGTTGGTTGGCGCGATGGGCCAACTGCATATCGAAAACCGAGCTTTTTTGCCTCAGCCAGTCGGGCTGATACATTACTCACCGAACGGATCTCACCACTTAGGCCAACTTCGCCAAAAGCAATAAGATTATGAGCGATGGGCGTATTCTTAAACGCCGAGGCGATCGCCAGAATAATTGCTAGATCAGCTGCCGGTTCAGTGATTTTCAATCCGCCTATTATATTAACATAAATGTCTTGATCACTCAAGTTTAAACCAGCTCGTTTAGTAAGCACCGCCACCAGTAAATTAAGGCGATTAAGGTCAAATCCGGAGGCGGTTCGTTTGGGATAACCAAATACCGATTTTGACACCAAAGCTTGAACCTCGACCAAAATCGGACGCGTTCCCTCAACTGTAGCCAGTACCGCCGATCCGGGCGCCTCCTGGCGTTCAGCCAGAAGAGCGGCGGAGGGGTTCGGTACCGGTATTAAACCCTTATCGCCCATCTCAAAAATACCCACCTCGCTGGTTGAACCAAACCGGTTTTTTATGCCACGCAAAGCCTTAAACGAGCCATACCGGTCACCCTCCAGATAGAGTACAACGTCAACCAGGTGCTCCAAAATCTTAGGCCCGGCAATTGTCCCCTCCTTGGTAACGTGACCGATAATAATTGTTGCCACGTGCTGCGCCTTAGCCACCTGCTGTAACCGCTGCGCCGAGGCTGTAATCTGACCCACCGTACCTGGGCTACCGGTCAGATCGTCGGTTGCCATGGTTTGAATTGAGTCGATAATAACCAGGTCGTATTCACCGCTAGCCATAGTTGCCGCGATACCATCGACGTTGGTTTCGGACAGCAAAGCCAGCTGCTCGGCGGCAACTCCTAAGCGATCAGCTCTCAACTTGACCTGGCTGGTTGACTCCTCGCCGCTAACATACAGTACCGATTTATTTGCGGCGATGGCGGCAGCAACCTGTAGCACCAGCGTTGACTTACCAATTCCTGGATCCCCCGAAAGCAGCAGTACCGAACCAGGTACAATTCCGCCACCCAAAACCTGATCAACCTCTTCGACGCCGGCACTAATTCGTGGCAGCTTTTTAGTGGCCACCTCACTTAGCTTTTCGGGGCGCAGGGCGGCAACCGCATTACCCTTCTTGGTGGTTGCACCGGCTACCGTCGCTACCGATTCCACCAAGCTGTTCCAGCTATCGCACTGATCACACTTACCCGCCCACTTAGAATAAGTAGCGCCGCAGTTTTGACAAACATACTGAGTAACCGTTTTTGCCATTGTTTCTATGCTAGCATAGCTTGAATTTAAAAGCGAACAAAAAGCGAACTAAGCTTTTGCCTGAGCTACCAGCCGATGGTGAATTACGGCTGCCTCGGTCTTTGTTACCCTTTGGTCCATTAGATCAAACTTATATTCCAGACTATCGAGTCGTCCCTCTACCCTATCTAATCGAATCTCGATTCGGTCAAACCGGTCATCCATTCGTGCGAATCGTTCGGTTACCTCATTAAAGCCTTTCCCCATCTGGAGAGCTAGCTCATCGATCATGGGCTTTACGATGTCTACCAACTCTTGTTTTTGTTCTTTTGTAAATCCTGCCATGCTAAACTCCCTCTTTATTTTTATCAGCATAGCAGCTAAAGATTAAAAAATTCTTAATTCTAACTACCTAAAAGTAAGCTAGGCGACTTTGGCGCTTTTTGGCTTTGGCGCTAGCGTTTTTAGCACCAGCTCGTCACCCTTGGCAGTAATACTAACGGTATCGCCCTCTTTGTACTCACCCTTAAGAACGCCAATGGCCAGCGGATCCTCGATCATATCTTGAATCGCTCGACGCATCGGACGAGCGCCCTGATCGACATTGTAGCCCTTATCAATCAATAGACTTTTAGCGGTTGAAGACACGCGGATACTTAAGCCTTGCTCACCGAGGCGGCCGGCTAGATCGCTTAACTGTAAATTAAGGATCTCCCTAATATCAAGCTTGCTCAGCGGGCGGAACACCACCACATCGTCAATCCGGTTTAAAAACTCGGGGCGAAAGGTCTTTTTAAGTGACCCCATAACCTGCTCTTTAACGTGTTCGTGGTGACGATCCAGTTCCTGCTCCTCTTTCTTGGTTTCGGCCTGGAACCCAAGCTTGGCCTGCTTGTACATGGTTTCGGCACCAACATTGCTGGTCATAATAATGATGGTGTTTCGAAAATCAACCCGCTTACCCTTGGCGTCGGTGGCGTAGCCGTCTTCTAGTATCTGCAGCAGCATGTTGAATACATCTGGATGAGCCTTCTCGATCTCGTCAAACAGGATCAAGCTGTACGGGTTACGTCGCACTCGCTCGGTTAGCTGCCCGCCATCGTCATAACCCACGTATCCAGCTGGCGCGCCTACCAATCGAGCAACGTTGTGTTTTTCCATGAACTCGCTCATGTCGATTTTAATCATCGCATCGCGACTATGGAACATCTCCTCACTCAACACTCTGGCGAGCTCGGTCTTACCCACTCCGGTCGGCCCCAAAAAGATGAATGAGCCAATTGGCCGGCGGCTATCACTAATACCGGTTCGGCTACGACGAATCGCCTTAGCAATGGCCGACACCGCTTCGGGTTGCGACACCACGCGCTGACTTAAACGGCGCTCCAACTGCATCAAGCGCTCCATTTCGACACCAATCAAGCGAGTTACCGGGATGCCGGTCATTACGCTAATAACATTGGCAATATCCTCAGCTGTAATCTTAAGATCATTATCATTTAGACCTTCACGCACCTTGGCCGCGGTGATCTTTTGTTCGAGTACGCTAGCCCGCGTTTTAAGCCGGGCAGCCTCCTCAAAGTCCTGCTCGTTCACCGAATCTTCAATCCGTTCCTGGATACTCGAAAGCTGGCGCTGCAAGTTGCGCAACTGCTTACTGCTGGCACCCCGCTTAATCCGCACCAAACTTGCCGCCTCGTCGACTAGATCGATCGCCTTGTCGGGCAGAAAACGATCGGCCACGTAGCGCTTGGCCAGCTTAGCCGCCTGCTCAATCGCCTCATCGGTAATTTCAACCCGGTGATGATCCTCATAGCGTGGTCGCAAGCCGTACAAAACCTGAATCGTCTCCTCGACCGTTGCTTCGGGCACCTGAACCGACTGAAAACGCCGCTCTAAAGCCGAATCTTTTTCGATATGCTTGCGGTATTCCTCTAAGGTGGTGGCGCCAATAACTTGAATTTCGCCGCGGCTCAAAGCCGGCTTTAAGATGTTGGCTGCGTCAATTGCACCTTCGGCCGCGCCGGCGCCAACCACCGTATGTAGCTCGTCAATAAACAAGATAACCTCTTTATTGGCCTTCACTTCGTCAAGCAGCTTCTTCAGTCGCTCCTCAAACTCACCACGATATTTGGTCCCAGCGATCACGCTAGCAAGATCAAGCATGATGATGCGCTTATCCTGCAGCATCTCGGGTACCTCGTCGGCCACAATCTTTTGAGCCAAGCCCTCCACGATGGCGGTTTTACCGACACCGGGCTCGCCAATTAAGACCGGATTGTTTTTAGAACGACGGTTCAAAATCGCAATAACTCGGCCGATCTGACGCTCTCTCCCCACTACTGGGTCGAGATTACCAGCCTCCGCCTTAGCTGTCATGTCCACGCCAAAGCTGTCCAACGCTGGAGTCTTAGAGTTTGACCGTCGACTACTAGATTGAGCCTCTTCGGCGGCAAACTGCTGGCTACTTAAAAAGCCTTCCAGCTCGGAGCGAATCACGTTAGGGTCAACCTGCATTTCGCGCAAAATTGTGTTTGATCGAGCGGTTTTTTGGCTTAGTAAAGCGTATAGAATGTGTTCGGTACCGGAGTAGGGCTGACCAAACTCGCGGGCGATTCGCCACGACAACGTCAAGGTATTCTTGGCCAGCTGGCTCAACCCTTTATGTCCGTGGGTGATAATCTTGGGTGAAAAACTCAGTACCATGTGGGCTTTGTCCATGGTCACGCCGGCGTTACGCAAGATCTTTGAGCCAATTGAGCCCTCTTGCTGCAACACCCCCATCAAAATGTGTTCGGTGCCAATATAACTTGACGACATCGACCGCGCAATTGCATCGGCCTGCACCAGGCTTTGTTTTGCATTTTCGGTAAAACGGTCAAACTCTGGACCAAACTCAACTGCCATAAACGCAGCTCCTTCCCTTAACTTAGCTGTACCCTATGCTTTTGGTCATATTATTACTATTTTAGCACTCTCATGCATAGAGTGCCAATAGTTTTACCGATCCCAGATGTGAGTGCACTCAGCCGCATGGTTGCTTAATCGTATTGTAGCACCGGCTGGGTGTGAATCCATCAAAAAACCACCCAAAAGAGTGGTTTTTTGGCTCATAGAGCGATTGCTAATGAACTTAAGCGTTTAAGCTGCGTCGGGATCGGCTGAGTCGCCGGCCTCGGTCTCGCCGTCGTCACCCGCCGTTTCGTCATCGGGAGTCTCGGTGGTATCACCGGAGGCAACCACCTCGTCGGCCACGTCCTTAGCGGTCTCAACTGGGTCGCTGTCGCCTTCCTGCTTTTGCACCGCGGCAATTAGCGAATCCTCAAGATTGTTACCCTTCTTAGGGGCCAACTTAGGCTCACCGGCCTCGGTTTCATCACCATCAGCGGCCTCGGCTACCGCCTCAACCTTGGACTCATCCGCGCTTACAATATCGATATTCCAACCGGTTAGCTTGGCGGCTAAGCGCACGTTCTGCCCCTGCTTACCAATTGCCAGACTCAGCTGATCTTCCGGAACCTTAACCACCGCTTTGTGCTCATCTTCATCTAGCTCAACACTTATAACCTTGGTTGGTGATAGCGCGTTAATAATGTAGGTCTCTGGGTCATCACTGTATAGAATGATGTCGATCTTCTCTTCGCCCAGTTCACCCATAACGGCCTGGACGCGAGCTCCGCGCCCACCAACAAAGGTGCCCACTGGATCAACACTGTCGCTGTTGGACTTGACCGCCACCTTGCTGCGGGTACCGGCCTCGCGCGATACGCCCTTAATCTCAACCATACCGGTCTCAATCTCGGGTACTTCTAGCTCAAACAAGCGCTCTACCATCGTGGCATGAGCCCGGCTTAGTACCACCTGTGGGCCACGAGCGGTCTGCTCAACTCGCACCAAGTACACTTTAAGACGCTGACCAATGTAGTAGCGCTCGTGCGGGATCTGCTCGCCACCGAACAGCACTCCGTTGGTCTTGCCAATATCAACGTAAACCACATTACCGTCAATGCGCTGGACCGTACCGTTAAGCAACGTGTCGACCTTATCGGTGTACTCGTTAAAGATGATTTCGCGCTCGGCTTCGCGCAAACGCTGGATGATCACTTGCTTGGCGGTTTGAGCGGCGACACGTCCAAAACCTTCGCCCGGATCAACCTCGTATTCCACTACGTACGGCTCATCCTCGGTACCAACCTTGGCGTCCTTATCGGTTTTTTTGGCTTCCTTAAGCGTCACTTGGGCGTTTTCATTAAACTCCTCGTCGTTAGCGTCCGCGTCGGCTACCACCTCTTTGCGGATGAATACGCGGATGTCACCGCTATCTTGGTTGAGCGATACGCGGACGTCTTGATCCTTCTCGCCATAATCCTTTTTGTAGGCAGCGGCCAGGGCAGCCTCAACCGCCTCGATAATGGTATCTCGAGGTAGGCCTTTTTCGTCAGCAATTTGATTAATAGCTGGTAAAAATTGTGCGTTCATATTGTTTCTCTCTATTCAGTTGTTATTCAATTTTTCTAACAAAATGGCCGACAACCAGTCGACCGAATACGCTTATACTAGCAAATAATGGCTAAAAAGTAAAACCGCCCGCCGGACGGACCCCACCTTTTACAGTGAGATCCGTCCGAACGGACGAGTGTGGCCCTTAGGGCCGATCGAGGCCGTGGCCTCTCGGCATCTCGGCATCTTCGAGCCAGATCACGCCGCCGGGTCGGCGGGAATCCAGAACTCGATGACCCCCAAGGGTGGTCGGCTTGAGAGGAGGCCCGAATGACACCCAGGGCGCATCCGGATCCGGTTCCCCCGAGCGAGCCGGATCCTCGACGATGGTCGACGAATCGCCATAATCGGATACACCGGGCACCCACTCCTGCGGCACTTCGTGCCACGGGACCGGGGTGAGCAGCCTCCGAGCGAGCAGAAGCCCGCCGACAACCGCGAACGGCATCAGGATCGGAATCCAGCGCCGCCGGGTCACCGGACGACCTCCGGCCCGGCCTCGGTCAGCCGAGTGACGGCGATGGGTCGCCGAGACCTGTACTCCCTGATGTCGCCATCGGCGATAGACAAGGAGCTCGAGTCCGGCAGCCCAAACGCACGGGCGAACCAGCGGCCCGGATGCGAACGCTGCTTGTAGGCGAGGTCGCTCCGGGCGTCAGCCCGACGGGCGGCGTTGCTGTACGCCTTGATCTGGTCGATCAAATCATCGTGATCGATTTGGAGACTCTTCGTCTCCCGAACGACTTCCGCGCCCGCGCCGAACCGCTTGTGCGAGATGATTGCACTGATCACCCCGAAGACGGTGATGGCGGCCAGAATCGTCACGAAGACTGCTTCCTTCGGCACCTGCAGTGCGACGAAAACGAGTCCCGCCACGAAGAAGGCGAACAGCAGCAGACGTGCTGCATTGCGCTTCATGCTCTTCATATCTCCTCCCGGAGATTGTAGTGATAGATTGTCAGAGGGTTCTAATGAGGATTTCGCCTCATCAGGATATAAGCGCCATAATAGCATCAAATGTCAATTTTGTCAATGCGCTTATGATTGTTGTTACAGATTATAGACTAAATTTTGCCGAGCTTTTTGGCTAGCTTTTCGGTTTCATCGAGCTGCTGCTCAATCTCTTTTAAGCCCTCTTGCCAAAACGCCTTATCGGTAATATCTATCCCCATATCAGCAAAGATCTCTTTTGGCGACTTTGACGAGCCAGCGGAAAGGAACTCTTTTACCTTTGAAATAAACGCTTTATCCTTCTTCACTTTAGACTGAAGCGCTTTAGAAATTAATATCCCACTGGCATATGAATAGACATAAAAGTAGTTACGAATATGAGGCCAAGCCACCCAGAAGTTATCAGAACCCTCAGCATGCTTTCCAAGATACCCCTCCATACGGGCATTAAATAGATCGTTTATTTCGTCCTTAGAGAGATACCCCTTTTGTCTGTATCCTTGATGAATATCTTGCTCAAACTGATAACAAGCAATTTGACGGTGACAACTAGCAATAAGATCATTCAGCAGGCCTACGCGCAAACTTAGCTCAGTTTCTTCATCTGCCTCTTCGAGAAGCCGCTGATAGATAAAGTCTTCCATAAAGGTGCTGGCCACTTCGGCTACAGAAGTAGGGTAGTCGCAGTTGAGGGCGTTTTGAGCCCGAATACTTAAGGTGCTATGAATAGCATGACCCATCTCGTGAGCGATGGTAGCAACATCTCGCATTGTGTTGGTGTGATTGAGCATCACATACACTGGATGTTGAGGGCCTATACTAATGCAAAAAGCCCCTCCACTTTTGTTTTTGCGCGCCAAAGCGTCCACTCTGCCTGTCGCCAACATATTACTGTAAATGTCATAGAAATCTGGATCGAGCTCTTGGAATACCTCGCCTACCAGGTTCGCGGCTTGATCATAAGGGTACTCGGCGGTGGCCTCTCCATACCCAACCGCGCGTTCGCTATAGGCAAGATGATCCACCTTATGCAACTTAGCCTTTAAATCAAAGAAGCGCCTTGAAAGGTCATTACGCGACTCAACCGTCTTGACTACTGCATCCACGACATCGCTATCGATGTCATCATTCATATGACGATGCTGATCTGGCCTCTTGTGACCCCGCAGCTCGTCTCCTACCTTTTGATTCTGTAACACAGAATTAAGCTCAGCCTCAGCGACGTCTACATATTTGTTCTGAATATCCTCAATCGCTACTTTAGCCGCTTGGCGAACCTTGACAGAATCGTCGCCAGCTAGCGAGGATAGCATCTCCCAGTTAGCCTTCCCAGTTGATCCATCGGCAAAGAGCACTTTCCGTTCCTCTTTGCTGATAAATCGCTGAAGCATTTTTACCCAGTTGCTATAACTGGCAGTTGATGTGAGGTTTAAAATTGCTTCCTCTTTTTCGCTGAGTTTGTAGCGAGCAGCCCTAAAAACCTTATCTAGCCAGTGATAATACGTCTTTAACTCATCGGCTCGCAGTAACGACTTCTGCACGTCTTCAGGTATTTGACCAATTTTTAGCGAGAAAAATTGCATTTTATTCCAGATACTAAGTGCAAAATCTTCTGCTAACTGAAGCTTTGCGGTTAAGTCTTTGTTTTGAGTTTCCACTCGGGTGCGTAAATGAAAATAAAGATCATCATAGGCAAGACCAGGCATGGCATGAAGCCTCTCATACTCATCCAGTGCCTCGCGTAGCACCTTGGGATCTTTCAGGTAGTCGTCCCGATCGCGCCATTTCTCAACAAACGCATCAACCTTTTCGGTAACTGCCTTGCGGTATTCCTCGATCTTAGGGTCATCATCGCCCGCTAGTAACGGCGACAGGTCCCATTCGGTTTTACTGGTATCGAGTTTAGTCATCTTGGGTATTATAGCGTATCGCCCTGAATCGCGTTAGCCATATATTCGATCTCAAACTGCTTGGTTGAGCCAAAAACCGAGACTACATCAATCGCCCAGCCATCCGACCGGCCATTAATCATCAGCCAGGCTCGGGCAGCGCGAACAAGTCTTTGCCGTTTGTCTGGCAGGATTGCCTCAAAACCACTCCCATACAGGGTTGAACGACGGTATTTTACCTCAATAAATCTAATTCCGTAGCGACCGGTGGCTACAATATCGATCTCGCTCCATCTGGTGCGCCAGTTTTGCGCTAAAATAACTCCACCCCGCCTAACTATCAGATTGGCAACCTGTTGTTCGGCCCAACGGCCGGTCTCAGTGGTCGAAGGCACGCGCCACCTCCCTCACCGGCGCCCAGCTGTAGCGGTGATGAGGGGATGGACCATATTGCCTTAACGCTTCCATGTGACTAGCCGCCAAGTAGCCCTTATGACCGGCAAAGCCATACTGCGGATAAGACTCATGGAGTAGCTCCATATAACGATCGCGCGCCACCTTAGCAATAATTGAAGCCGCGGCCACACAGGTTGAGGTTTGATCTGCTTTTGCCATAGTTACAGTGTGACACGGCAACATTAAATAATTATGTACTCCATCTAAGATTAGGGCATTTGGTGACACAGAAAGCTGATTTATGGCTTGAGAACCAGCAAATCTTAATGCAGCAGTAACTCCCTTTTCATCGATATAACGACTACTAGCCCAGCCAATACCAATCGCTATGGCCTGCTGCCTAATTTGGCGATCCAGATCAAGCCGGCGTTTAGGCGAAACCAGCTTGGAATCTTGCAGGCCCTCAAACTTCGCATCTGGCTGCAAGATCACCGCCGCTATTGTTACCGGCCCAGCCGCCGGACCACGACCAACCTCATCGATACCGGCGACCAGATTGTAACCCTGAGTCTGAATCTCGAGTTCAAGCTGGTTGGTTGGTAGCGCTTTCATTATCCCAGCATACCAAAAACCGCCCTTTCGGGCGGCTTATTTTTTTATCGGTAATAAATTACTTGGTCGACTCGCGGTCTTCCTCGGCCTCAGCGCGGTCGGCACCACTCTCGGCCTCTTCTTGCTCGGCTACCGACTCGTCGCCATCACCATCATCAGCGCTTGGCTCATCGGCAGCGGCGGCCTTTTCCTCTTCTTTGGCAATCTCCTCGGTTGAGGTTTCTGGGTGAACCTCTTGGGTCTCCTCAACGTTCAACTCAGTCACCTCGGCATCAAGCTCTTCGTCGCTAGCTAGGGGATCCTCAGCTACCACCTCATCCTTAACCGGCTGGACGTTAGCGGCGGTACGATCAAACGAAACCTCCTTGAGGCGGGCCGACTTACCGCGGCGATCACGTAAAAAGCTCATAAAGTTGCGGCGCACCTTACTGCGGCGAATTACCTCAACCTTTTCGACGTTTGGTGAATGCATTAAAAAGCTCTTTTCGACACCAACACCACTGGCGATTCGGCGAACGGTAATCGAAGCGGTGGTGCTGCCCATACGGTCGGTACGGATAACCACGCCTTCAAAAACCTGAACGCGCTGCTTGCTGCCTTCGCGAATCAGTTGATGAACACGCACGGTATCACCGGACTGCACTTGGGCGATGGCCGGCTTACGCGATGCTGCTTCTAATTTGGTAATTGCGGGATGCATAACCCAAGTAATGTAACACAATCTGTTGAACAGATCAAGAAGTTAAAGTGGCTAACGGGCGTTAATCTTTTGTTAATGTAAGTCTGTTACAGTTCGGCTTATGCTCAAAAGTAAGTTGCGATAAATGAGTGGCACGAATCTGCGGAGCAGAAAGTTCAATGTAACCCTAACAGTGCAAGATCGCGAGATTCGCCGCATCGTTACCTACAGGGGAGTCGTTAAGGAGTTCGCGATTATGTACGAGGCGCTCATTGAGGGTAAATGGCGGTTAATCATCAAAATTGATAACGCTCATGGCCAAGCTCCTCACATCCACAGATACCATCCAAGGCGTGGTGAAACTGTACATAATTTGCCCCATATAAATGCCAATGAGGCTCTAACTTGGGGCCAAGAAAACATAGAGGAAAGTTTTCGAGATTTTAGAAGAATCTACGAGTTAGCATTAAAGAGAAAGTAGGTATACTATGAGAATGAAAATGAGCACACGAGAATACATCGATAAAAACATCCGCCTAATCAAGGAATTTGATACATACCTCCTTGATCATCCGGAACTTTATGACGACATTCCAAACAAGGCTACTGTTGTAATTACGGTTGACGACGATCAGGAATTTAACGCAGAAAGCCTTCGGATTGGCTTCCTGCGGAAAGCGAGGCGGCCTCTGGTTGAAGCAAGAAAATCATCCCAAAGTTGGAGTATTAGAGCTTTAACTCCTCAAGCTGCGTAGCTAAACGCTGTATGTCGCGCGGGCAACCACACCTTCATTAACCACCTGTTTGAGTCGGCTAATCAGGTCGTCATCAACCTGCACGGTGACCGGTAGCTTAATTTTCTTGGGTGGCTCGCCAGGCATGATTAGGAATACTGGATCGGTTCCCGGGGCGCCGGCAATAATCGTTTTAATACTAGTCAGCACCTCGGTACTTGAAATCTTATTTAGCTTAATCATCAGCGCAGTATTCTTAGCTGGAGCCTCGCTCACAACCGATGCCAGCTCCGGTGCGCCTAGCGGTACGGCCCCAATCATCTCACCCTCTACCTCCTCCTTTGGCACCCCGGCGCTGCGCTCAAATACGATCTTAAGCGCGTTGGGCTTACCACTTGGCTTGTAGGCCTTGGCCTTGTCGTAGTCGATCACCTTGGCCTCATCAACCATAATCTTAATCTCGCCGCCGGGCTTGCCGTCACGATCTTTGGTGTTGATTTTGCCATTAACCTCAACCACTGTGTCGGGCTGCCATAGCTCGGGGTTTTTTTCGTAAGCCTTGGGGAAGACGATTAGCTCCAAATCACCACTTTTGTCTTCGATCCCAACAAAGGCCATCATAGCGTTGTTTTTGGTGGTGATCTTACGCACCGTGGTGATTAAACCGCCAACCTGAACCGACTTGCCCTCATGCTTGCCGGTAATTAAGCCCAGGGGTACCACCTTGTCGTTTAAGTAGGCGGCATAATCGTCTAACGGATGGCTCGACAGGTATAGACCAATTAGCTCCTTCTCCCAGGCCAGCTGCTCGCGGTTACTAACGGTGGTTGGCGGAATGTCCAGCCGCAAACCAGGCATGTCATCCTCCATGCCGAGCGAACCAAAAATGTCGATCTGGCCGCTAAGAGCATGCTTTTGGGCTTTAGAGGCATATCCGGTGATGGTGTCGAGGTTGTAGAGTAGGGTGCCGCGTTCGGCGCCAAAGCTATCCATGGCGCCCACCTTAATTAAGGCCTCCCATCCCTTACGATTGACCTCTTGGGCGTTAACCCGCTTGGCAAAGTCCTCGGCGGTCTTAAATGAACCCTTGGTTTCGCGCGCGGCAATGATTGCTTCGATCGGGCCAACTCCCAGGTTCTTAACCGCGCTCAAGCCAAAGCGAATGTCGTTGGTTTCCGGCATGACGCTAAACTCAAGAAAGCTGTGGTTAACGTCCGGCGGCAACACCTTAATACCCATGCGGCGGCACTCGTTGATCTCCATTGAGATCTTATCGATGTTGTCGGAGTTGCTGGTCATGAGCGCGGCCATAAAGGCGCTGGGGTAGTTTGCCTTAAGGTAGGCGGTCCACACCGCGATTAGCGCGTAGCAGGCCGAGTGACTCTTGTTAAAACAGTAATCGGCAAAAGCTTCGAGCTGGCCCCAAAACTTTTCGGCAAAGGCCTGACTCACCTGGCTATGCTCAACCATGCCATCAATGAAGGCGGTCTTCATTTTGGCCATCACGTCGCGCTTTTTCTTACCAATGGCCTTACGCAAGGTATCGGCCTGACCACCGGTAAAGCCACACATATCCTTACTGATCTGCATAAACTGTTCCTGGTAGACCAAGATGCCGTAGGTATTACCCAACGCCGCCTCCATGCCTGGGTGATCGTACCGAACCTCCTTGCGACCATGTTTGCGGTCAATAAAGTCATCAATAAACTGCATTGGGCCGGGACGATACAGCGCCACCATCGCCACGATATCATCGAACTTGCTCGGCTGTAGGGCTTTAAGGTAGCGCTTCATGCCGGCCGACTCCAGCTGGAACACGCCGGTAGTATCGCCACGGCTAAACAGCTCATAGGTTTTGGGGTCGTCTAGCGGGATGTCGGCGATGTCAATGTTTTTGCCGTATACCTTTTTAATAATTCTTAGCGCGTCATTAATGATGGTCAGGTTGGATAGACCCAAGAAGTCCATCTTAAGCAGCCCCAAGTCCTCAACCGGGTTCATTGAGTACTGAGTACAGATACCGCCCTTTTGAGCGCGCTGCAACGGAATAAACTTTACAATCTCATCGGGCGCGATCACCACGCCGGCGGCATGAACGCCGTTGCTGCGGATGGTACCTTCGAGCTTTTGGGCCAGATCGATCAGATTTTTAGCACGAGGGTTGCTGTTGTACTCTTCGCGCAACTCCGGATCATCAACCACCGACTTTTTAAGCGGTATGTGCCGCCCCTGAACCGGCTGTGGCACCTTTTTAGCGATTGCATCAACCTCAGCGTAGCTCATGCCCAGCGCCCGACCGGTATCACGCACGGCGTTGCGAGCCGCCATGGTGCCAAAGGTGATGATTTGAGCCACTCTGTCCTGCCCATACTTTTCGGTAACGTAATCAATCACCTCGCCTCGACGAGTATCTTGGATATCAATATCAATATCCGGCATGCTAATACGATCGGGGTTGAGGAAGCGCTCAAACAGCAAGTCATACTTCATCGGGTCAAGATCGGTGATGTTCATCACGTAGGCCACAATTGAACCGGCCGCCGAGCCACGCCCTGGACCAAAAATAATGCCCTGGTTCTTACCCCAGTTAATAAAGTCGGCCACAATCAAGAAGTAGCCCTCGTAGCCCATCTTGTCGATAACCTCAAGCTCGTAGTCAAGCCGTTCTATCAACGTCGAATCAAGCTGTTTGCGCGCCTTAGCCTCTTCTACCAGGTGCATGTCTTCTTTAGGAATGTCGCCGTAACGCCACATCATTCCCTGCCAGCACAGCTCGTGCAGGTACTGCTTTTCGGTCTTGCCATCGGGGGTCGGGAAGGTCGGAATCAAAATCTTGCCTAACTCCAACTCGACCTCACAAGCCTCAGCAATCTTTACCGTATTGCTAACCGCTTCCGGCACGTGCTCCCAGCGCTTAGCTATCTCTTCGGGGGGAGAGATAAACAGCGCCATGTCCATCTCCATCCGGTCGGTATCACCAATGGTTTTGCCGGTTTGAACACACAGTAGGATCTCGTGGGCCTCGCGATCGTCGCGGCAGGTGTAGTGAGAGTCGGCGGTCACCACCAGTGGCACTCCGGTTTTTTTACTGAGCTCAATCAGGGCCTTGTTGATCCGGATTTGCGGCTCCCACTCCTCGTGGTCCTGCAGCTCCAAGTAGTAGTTATCCTTGCCAAAGGTGTCGCGGTACCACTCAATGGTGGCCTGAGCCTCATCCATAGCGCCATTCAAAATGTGGCGCGCTACCTCGCCGCTAGCACAGCCGGACAGCGCAATAATACCTTCATGCAGTTCCTCAAGTAGCTCGCGGTCAACTCGTGGCTTGTAATAAAACCCCTCTAGGTGAGCCTTGGTCGACAGCCGCATCAAGTTTTGGTAGCCTTTTTGGTTTTTGGCGAGCAGGATCAAGTGATACGGATTGGCGTCGGCCTTGCCGGTTTTATCGTGCATTCGCCGCGGAGCCACATACGCCTCAAGTCCAATTATTGGCTTGATGTCGCGTTTTTTGGCCTCGCTGTAAAACTCTACAATGCCCGACAACGTGCCATGATCGGTCATCGCAATCGCGTTCATACCTAATTCTTTAGCGCGATCCAGCATCTGCGGCACCTTTTGCAGGCCATCCAGTAAGCTGTAATGGCCATGGTTATGCAAATGCACAAATTGCGTGGCTGACGACACTGATTTAGGTGCCGCCTCGGCAGTTTTTGTACTCACGTATCTCCCCTATCTGACCTAAGTATACCACCGCTTAGCATAAGCGGTTAAGTCTTGAAATGAGCCGCTATTGTGTCACTGCTGAATGGTGTTACCGGCGCCTTGCAGATACTCACCGACCACCGGTAAACCACCCAGCATATGCAGCACCCACACCACAAAGGCTACAATCAAGGTCGCGCCCAAAACCGTGCCTAAGCCGGTAAAAATCCCGCGTACAAAAGCGCTGCGTAGCTGACGGCGCGGATTGCCCAGCAGATCCAAATAATCGTTGATCAACATTCCTTCAATGGTTCGACCCAGTTTTTCGTAATCGGCAGCGGTTGGTTTTTGCGGCTTATCGGTCATTGTTTTTGAACTGATCACTTGCCTTATTCTTAGCTGAGCCAACAATCTTTTTGGTGGTTCGCTCTAGCTCGCTCAACACCGCACTTCCTTCATTTAACAGTCGCTTGGCGTCGGTCATGGCGTCGCTATGAACCTCTTTGCCCTCTTTGGCGATACGTGTTGCCGAATCCTGTAGGTCCTGCTTGAGCAGCTCGGCTCGCGTAATTAGGCGCTGGCTTTCTTCGTAAGCCTCGCCGTGCAGCTCCTTGGCGGCAATCTTAAGGTTGTCGATCCGCCCATCAAGCTCTCGCTCAAGATCTGCAATCTTAACATCGGCGTCACGCACCACCTTTTTAGCGGTGTTTTTAATATCGGCCTGCGTCTCTTTGCCACTCTTGGGCGCCAGCAGCAACGCCGCTACCGCTCCGATCGCGGCGCCAATCATACTGCCCTTTAAAAATCCCTTGCTATGATCCTTCACCTTTACCTCCTTTGCCATCGCTATTTCCTCTTAAAACCGTTCTTAATGCTACGAGCCACTACCGACGCTACTGCCGAAGCCGCCGCCGGTCCGACGCTCTTACCAAAGTACTTCATAAACTCGCTGGCACTGGTGGTGGTTTCGTCCAAGCGCTGAGTGATGTGGCGGATGTTGGTTAAAATCTTAATCGCAATCGAAACGGTAATAATGGCCATGATTAAAAATACGGCAAAGCCAATACCTAGAATCGTAACCAAAACCGCTTGTACATCTTGCATAATTGGTACCCGTTATAACCTTATTATCCCGCTTTTTTGGGTGGCTGGCAAGCCTGGATACCGTTACTTACAGCTTGCGGTCGCGTTTTTTAGTAATCAGTACGTATGCCTTACGCTCAACGACTGAGTTGGGCAGACTATGAACGTGCCCGCTAGCGTCCTTAATCCGAGTCCGGCGCATATCCATACCAATAATCTCCCCCTCAACCGGCTCCTCACCGGCGCGAACAATGTCGCCAATCGAAAAGTTACGATCACGCGCCAAATAAATACCAGATATGATGTCGCTGATTAAGGTTACCGAACCATTACCGATCGCCAAGCCGGTAGCGGCCACCGCTGCCGAAAAGATAAAGGCGACATTGCTCAAGCCCAGCGATTGCAGGAAGACAATCACCAAAAAGATGAGCAGCAGGGAGTTAAACAGCGACATGATAATGCCCTGCAGGCCCTTGGGTACATTAAACTGATTTATCAGCCACCGCATCACCCAAGAAATAATTCGAATAGCTACAACACCAGCTAGCAATATCAAAATAGCTAGCGGTATTTTGGGTAAAATCTCGTTTAAGGCCTGCGTAACCGGATCAAGTAAGCTTTCAAATGATAGATCGAGTGAAGTCACCTAGCTTCCTAACTTTTTCTTTAGTATATCATTAACCATTGGCGGATTGGCCTGTCCTTTTGAGGCCTTCATAACCTGACCTACCAGAAAGCCCAGGACTTTTGTCTCGCCAGCTTTAAGCTGCTCCCACGGACCGGGATTGGCGGCAATAACCTCATCCACGATCTTCTCGAGCTCACCGGTATCGGAGTTTTGGAGGAGGTCGTTTTGATCCGCAACTACAAGAGGGTCTTCATCTATATCCCATAACCTCTCGAGTAAAATCTTAGCGTTGGTCGAGCTAATCTTGCCTAAATCGATCAGCTTAGCAACTCCCGTCAACGTCGTTACATCAACTGCGGATTCGGCGAGGCTTTCATTTTTATCATCCTCGAGCCTAATACGATCTCCAATCAACCAATTAAATGCGAAATGGGCGTAGGCAGGATTTTCAGCCACAACTTGTAGCCAAAAGCGAGAGGCCTCAGGGTCGCCAATAAGCGCCTCCATCTCATTTGATTTAATTTTAGCTTCCGCGAGAGCTTCACGTATATCTTTTGGCATTATATTGAAACCTCCCTTAGCCTCACCGAGCATCTTCTCCGTAACCACGAGCGGTGGGATATCCGGCTCTGGGAAGTAACGGTAGTCATGTGCCTCTTCTTTGGAGCGCTGGCTGAAGGTCACATTTTTATTCTCATCCCAGCCGCGAGTTTCCTGAATGATCTTCTCACCCTTATCCAGCAGCTCGGTTTGGCGCTTGGTCTCATACTCAACCACTCCGGCGACAGCGCGGAAGGAGTTAAGGTTCTTGCTCTCGGTGCGAGTGCCAAACTCTTTGCTACCAATCGGGCGTAAGCTAACGTTTACGTCAAAACGCATGTTGCCGTAATACAAGTTGGCGTCGCTCACGCCGGCGTAGCGCATCAGGTTATACAGCTCCTGGGCGTAAGCCTTAGCCTCAGCCGCACTGCGCATATCCGGCTCGCTGACAATCTCGAGCAGTGGAGTACCGGCGCGGTTGAGGTCGACCAAGGAGTAGTCGGTGCCGGCTGGGTGAGTCAACTTACCGGCATCGGCCTCCAGATGAGCTCGCGTAATGCCAACTCGCTTGGTTTCACCGTTGACTGGGAACTCAACGTAACCCTTCCCCACGATTGGCTCATCGAACTGAGTTATCTGGTAGTTCATTGGACTGTCGGGATAAAAGTAGTTCTTGCGGTCGAACTTAGAGTGGAACTCTGTAGTGTTCTCATACGCATTGAGTGCATGGCCGGCCTGCAACGAGAGATCCACCGCTCGCTTATTGAGCACCGGTAGCGCTCCAGGCATACCGGTACATACCGGGCAGACATACTTATTTGGAGCTTCATCTCGGGCGTCGTTATTACAACTACAAAACAACTTAGTCTTAGTTCTCAACTGCACGTGAGTCTCAATGCCGATAACGACTTCGTATTTACTCATAGTGCCCCCAGATCTTTAAGGCCTTGGCGGAAGTCGGCAATGGCCTCGCGGGCCATGCTTGGAACCAGGTCGAACTTGGCCTCGTGCGCCAAGGCATTGCGCAGCTTATGAGCCCGCCAGATAGCATTAATGTCGCTAAACCGGTCGCCACCGCTCTTAAGCCGTTCGCCCATAGTCTCACCAGGTACTCCAGACTGCTTGAGCACATAATCAACCAGCTTATCGGCCTCGCTGACGGCGTCGCGCAAGCTGCCCCCGCCGCTGGCCATACCCTCGATGGCCACCCAACGAGTTTGCACAAACTCTTTGTCGACCGACCCGATCCGGTTGGCGTAACGACGTTTACCGTTGCGCTTTTTCGGCTTTTTAGACTGGTCGGCACTGATTACAGCAATCAGCAACAAGCCAAGCGCTAAGGCCGCGATTAGCATCCAAATCATAGCGTCACCTCCTTAGCGGAGTTTTCACCCAATAGCTCTTCAACCCCTACGGCTGAGCCAAGTAGCTCTCGCTCGCCCAGTTGTGGGCCAATCAGCTGTAAGCCCACCGGTAGGCCATCAACCAAGCCGCTTGGTAGACTGATCGAGCAACAACCGACCAGGTTCACCACCACGGTGTAAACATCCGACAGATACATCGATAGCGGATCGTGGTTTTTTTCGCCCAGCTTAAAGGCCGGTGTTGGCGTGGTTGGCCCAAGCAGCAAATCGTAGCGCTCAAACGCCTGGTTAAACTCATTTCGTAGCACGGTGCGAACCTTTTGCGCCCGTTTGTAGTAGGCATCATAGTAACCGCTAGATAGCACATAGGTGCCGATCATAATGCGGCGCTTAGCCTCGTCGCCAAATCCCTCATTGCGACTTTTAAGAAAGGTGTCGTGCATGGTGGTAGCATCCTTTGAGCTGTGACCATAACGAATCCCATCGTATCTGGCCAGGTTTGAGCTAACCTCGGCTGGAACCAAAATATAGTATGCAGCCAGGCCCAAATCGGTCGATGGCAGCGAAACCTCCTCGACTACGGCTCCCGCCTGCTTCATCTGCTCGGCGGCCTGCATAATTGAAGCCTTTACCTTTGGATCAATTCCTTCACCCAGATACTCCTTTATCAAACCGACTTTTTTACCCTTAAGGTCGCCTTTGATCCGAGTGTAGGATTCCGAATCACGCTCAATGGTAGTGGCATCGGCTGAATCTTGGCCGGCCATAACATCTAGCACCAGCGCCGCGTCTGCGACCGAGTTGGTCAGCGGACCAATTACGTCTACCGAGCTACCCATCGCCACAACTCCATACCTACTAACCAAGCCATAGGTTGGCTTGAGCCCAACCGTGCCGGTAAAGGCCGCTGGCTGACGGATTGAACCACCGGTATCGGTACCCAGCGCAAAGCAGGCCAGACCCAAGGCCACGGCGGCAGCTGAGCCACCGGAGGAACCGCCCGGAGTTCGCGTTGCATCGTGCGGGTTTTTGGTGGGGCCAAAATCGCTATTTTCGGTTGAAGAGCCGTGCGCAAACGCATCCAGGTTGGCCTTACCAACCATGACTGCTCCCTCATCCTCCAACCTCTCTATAACGGTTGACTGATATGGCGCCTTGAATGGCTTTAGGATGTTGCTAGAAGCGGTGGTATGCGTACCCTTAGTTAAAAAGTTATCCTTGGCGATATAGGGAATACCGGCTAAGCGGCCGACCTTGTCGCCCTTTTTAACACGCTCATCAATCTCTTGGGCGCGCGCCAACGCCTCCTCGTTCTTTTCGAGGATGGCGTGATGATCTTCGGCGCCGTCAATCGCTGACAGGCTGGCTTTGACCAACTCAACCGCTGTTAGCTTGCCGGCTTGCACCTCACCGGCCAACTCGGCAATTGGTCGCTTAAGATCGGCCACTATAGCACCCTCTTTACCTTAAACTGTCCGTCTTTCCAATCGGGAGCATTGAGCTTGAGGTCATCATGAGACAGACCGGGTTTAACCTCGTCCTCACGCCATACATCCACTAAACCGGTAACCTGGTCGGTTGGTTCTATGCCACTAACATCAACTTTTTGTAACTGTTCAACGAAGCCAACGATTTGATCTAACTCGCGCGCAAAGTGATCAATTTGATCCTCGGCCAAGCCAATATGGGCTAATTCAGCGACGCGGCGAACCTCGTCCGGGGTAATTTTCGACATAAACATATTGTACCTGATGGCAGCCAGATTGAGCAAAGGGTTGACAGTAAATGGCACTTAGAGGCAAAATGAGTGAGTCTCGAGCGAGCACCGAGTTCTTGAACAGCTCCCGGCCACTCGCCCGACACCTCGATCAGCACCCCGGGGAGCCTCTCCCAAGAGCCGCCCCGGGGTGCACAAAACTTCACAAGCGTGCCCGCCCAGCGGGCCTCCCAGGGGAGGGAGACGCTCAGGTGGTGTCGGTCGATTCTTGGACTTGTCCTTGCATCGCCGGCACCACCCGGGTCACCAACTTACAGCCTAGGCTTCGCTTAAGCTACGCGCTACTTCGGTAGCGCTTTTTTGTGCATTATTACAATAATTTATATAGTTACCACCAATTGACAACATCAATCAATAAGCCTATTGTAAAAATACTTCCGTGCGAGGGAACCCCCACCCATCAAGCGGACGTCCCCAAAATCCTTGTGCAGCCAAGGGAAAGAGAATGCCAGGGCAAAACCCATCGGGTCTCTTGCTGTCGGAGCTGCTTGCTGAGCGAGACGTAGGGTTGCGGGCGCAGGTCGCCGGTTGACCCACCACGCACAGTCAGGTCTACCCCCTAGACAACCGACAGCTTTCAACTTCTCGCCTAGTCCCTCCTCGCGACAATCCGGGCGAGATGCGGCGGCGCGAATGGTAACAGTTGCCCACTTCGGTGGGAAGAGTTCATACCATTTGCGTCGCCGCTTAGCTATTTAGGCCTTATAAATTGCGCGACTATAACAGCTTGTGCAGTTTCTGCTCATCAATTTGCTCAATACCCAACTTCTGAGCCTTGGTGATCTTACTTGCACCCGGATCATCACCCACCACGACATAGGTGGTGTCTTTGGTAACCGCATTTTGCAGCTTGCCTCCCTTGGCGGCTATTTGGGCGCCTGCCTCATCGCGACCAAAAGCCTCCAGCGTACCGGTGATTACAAAATTCATTCCGGTTAGGGGGCCCTCTACTCGCTGCACCGCCTGGGGATGCACTCCAACGCTCATCAGCTTATCAACCAACTGCTGATGACGCCGACTGTTGAGCCAGTCAAAAACGCTATCGGCTACCACCGCTCCAATACCCGGTACAGCTTGAAGCTCCGCTTGAGTCGCTCGCTGGAACCTATTCAACGAGCCAAAGTGATCGGCCAGGTCAAAGGCGGTTTGTTCACCAACATGACGAATACCTAGAGCGTAAATGAAGCGGTCTAATGCAACCTCCTTACGAGCCTGGATGGAGGCCACCAGTTTTTTGGCCGACACGTCCGCAAACCGATCCAATTTGAGCAGATCTGCCTCGCTTAATTTGAATAGATCGGCAACGTCCTTAATTACACCGGCGTCCAAAAAAGCATCGACGTTTTTTTCGCCAACGCCTTCAATGTCAAAGGCGTTTTTAGAGGCAAAATGGATTATTCGTTCGCGCTCAACCGCCGGACAGTCAAAGTTGATGCAGCGCCAAATCGCCTCCTTGGCCTCCTTGTGTAGCGGCTGCCCACAAATCGGACAGTTGGTCGGCATCACAAACTTTTTTTCTTTGCCAGTACGCAATTCAACCAGCGGCCCAACCACCTCCGGAATAATATCGCCCGCCTTTTGTACTATCACGGTGTCGCCAATGCGCACATCCTTGCGCGCCACCTCGCCGGCGTTGTGTAGGGTCGCCATCTGCACCGTTGAGCCTGCTACCTGTACCGGCTCGAGTACCGCAAAAGGTGTCGCCGCGCCGGTTCGGCCAACGCTTACCTGAATGTCTTTGAGCTTGGTGGTGACTTGCTCGGCGGGGAACTTATAGGCAATCGAGCCGCGCGGGGCTTTGCCAACCACGCCCAGCCGCTGGTACGCCGATCGGTCGTTGAGCGTAATCACCACTCCGTCGGTGTTGTACGGCAGTTCTTTACGCTTATCCTCCCACTCGCTCAAAAAAGCCTCTATCTGCTTGGTGCTTCTAAGCGTTTGACTGTGTGACTCAACCTTAAAGCCCAGCTTGGCTGCCAGCTCATGTTCGGCAGCATGTGTCGATATGCCACTTACATCGGTTGGTACGGCGTAAACATGGAAGCTTAGTTGCCGGGCTGCCACCAACTTAGGGTCAAGCTGGCGAATGGTACCGGCGGCGGTGTTACGCGGATTGGCAAACAGCGGTTTACCCTCTTTGGCGCGCTGTTGGTTGAGCCGCTCAAACACCTGCTTGTACATCAACACCTCGCCGCGCACTTCAAATCTACCCTGGTAAACCTGCTGTGGTACGGTTTTGTCCTGGCGCAACTTGAGCGGAATCGCCTCGATCGTGCGCAGGTTAGAGGTAACGTCCTCGCCCACTCGACCATTACCCCGAGTCAAACCTCGCACCAGCACGCCGTCCTGGTAAACCAACGAAGCCGCCAAACCATCCATCTTAATCTCGGCGTAGTACTCTTGGCGGAAACCGGCCCCGAGCAGCTTGCGCATGCGCTCCTCCCAGGCCAAAACCTCGGCGTGATCAAACACATCATTCAGGCTCAGCATTGGAGTTTGGTGAGGAGCAGACTCAAACTTAGCCAGCGGCTCGGCCCCCACTCGCTGGGTTGGTGAATCAGGCGTAACCACCTCAGGATGCGCCGCCTCCAGCTCACGCAACTCAACGTTTAGCGAGTCATACACCGCATCATCAACCGTGGGCGCATCTAAAACATAATACTGATATCGATATTCATTGAGCAGATCGCGGAGCTTAGCGGCTCGACGGGCCGCTTGATCCTGGCTCATCTACTTAAGTTCCACGTACATCTTATACAGGTACAGCGTACTGTAAGGTACAACCGTTACCACCACCAAAAACTGCACCAAGGCCGACAGCGCTTGAATCCCGGTCAGCGCCGCCAGAGCGACCAGCAACCCAGCCGGTATTGCCACGCTTACCGCCAAAATTGCCGCCAAGGCTAAGAGGCGAGCCAAGCTTTTGCGGACCTTACCCTTGGTTAGGCGATGACTTTGAATCAAGGCCTCAATCGGGCCTGCCTTGCCCTCACCAATCACAAAGGCACCCCACATCCCCTTGACCAGTAGCACCAGCCCAGGAATGGTAATCAATAGAGCCACGCCGCCAATAATCAGTGATTCAACCGAAGTTAGGGTTGAACCGGGCGCAAACACCCCAAACGACAACATCAGCAAACCAAGCATCAGCGGAATAGCGTATAGCAACATCAAGAATGAGAACAACACCAGGCGCACCAACAAAGTGGAACCCTGGTAGTAGGCCTGCCGAATCGTCACCTTCTTACTTTTGGCCAGCTGGATTGCGGCATAGATTAAAGCCGCGTTCATTGCCAGCTGAGCAAAGGCGATATAGGCCGAAATTGAACTATCGGCGGTTGGGTCAACCAGGTAAGTGCTGGCAAGGGTTGAAGGAATGCCGACCACCGCCGATATACCCAACAACAGCTTTAAATGCTGGCGACCTTGCTGCCAACTGGCCTTGGCCAGCTGCAACGGACTACTAAACTTTTGACTCATACCACATCTCCCATCTGTCTTAAGCGTGCCACTCGATCCTCGATTGGTGGATGAGTACTAAACAGTCCTGCTACCGCTCCGCCAATACCCTTGCCACCACCTAGCGGATTAGCGATGTATAAATGAGCGGTGGCCGACGAGGTCCGGTGCATTGGCTCGCCGTGCGATATTTTTTCTAGCGCCTTGGCCAAACCATCGGGGTAACGGGTTAGCTGCACCGCGGTAGCATCTGCTAAATACTCACGCCGACGCGAAATTGCCAGCTGAATCACCAGAGCAATTAACGGCGCTAGGATCGCTAGGACAATCCCCACTGCCAGCATCAATGGATTGGGGCTATCGTCATCTCCGTTAAACAAACTCACTCGAAACAGCAGGTCGCTAATAATCGACACAATACTCACCAGCGCGGTTACCACGCTCATTAGCCGAATATCATAGTTACCAACATGGGCCATCTCGTGCGCCAAGACTCCCTGCAGCTCATCCTTTTCCAGGCGTTCTAGCAACCCACTGGTCACCGCAACCGCGGCATGCTTGGGGTCGCGCCCGGTCGCAAAGGCGTTGGGCGAGCTATCTTCAATAATGTACACCTTTGGCATTGGTAAACCGGCGGTAATACTCAAGTTCTCGACCAGCCGATACAGCTCAGGAGCTTGCGACTTTTTAATCTCGCGGGCGCCCGACATTCCCAGCGCTATTTTAGCCGACAAAAAGTAGGTTACGATCGAGTACACCAATGCCCCAATCCCAAAAAAGTAAAGCAGCCCGGGACTATCGCTAATCACCCCGACCACATAACCCAAAGTCGCGATAAAGGCCACAAACAGAGCCATTAATAGCACGGTTTTACGCTTGTTCGAACTAACGGCGGTGTACATATTTAATCCTCTTGCTGTGGGGTAACCGGAATTGAGGTTGGGGCGGCTGGACTAGCCTCGTTTGGCTCGGGCGCGGGCTGCTCTTCTTCAGCCTCATCGACTGAGGCTGGCTCCTGCTCTGTAAAATTGTTTGAGCGCATCCGCCGCAATAAATCCTCTAGCTTCTGCGGCGCGGTACCGGTCTCAATGGCTGGGTAAATTCGATGCACCAGCTCCAGCTCGGTTGCCAAACGAATGGCCGGCTCCAGCGTTGCCGGCCGGCCCAGCGTAATATCAACCGCTACCGTTGCCGGAATCTCAACCACCGCTTGGCGTAGATGGCCAACCAGCACATTACGATCACCGTCGCTAAACTCCTCGCACAACCGTGTCAGCTCGCGCGACAGCTCCATCGCTTCTTGCCAGGCGTAGGTTTTAGTAACGTTTTCGAGCACTGCTTAACCGTTCCTTAACTTTTAGTTAAAACTTAACCGCCACCGGTTCATTAATTTCGGCTTGATTATCGGCCTCAAAAAACTCGCGTGGCTTAAACCCAAGCATGCCGGCAATTAAGTTGTTGGGGAACACTCCCAGTTTGATATTAAAGTCTCGCACGTTGGTATTGTAGAACCGACGTGACGCCTGGATCTTATCTTCTGTATCCACTAGCTCATCCTGCAGCGCCTTAAAGTTCTGGTTGGCCTTCAAATCCGGGTAGGCCTCGGCTACCGCAAACAAGCTTTTGAGCGTACCGGCCAACTGGTTTTCGGTCTCGGCCTTGGCGTGAACGTCTTGTGCGCCCATAGCCGCGGTGCGCGCCTTGGTTACGTCCTCAAACACCTTTGACTCGTGCTTGGCGTAGCCCTGGACCGTTGATACCAGGTTTGGGATCAAATCATAGCGGCGCTTAAGCTGCACGTTAATATCACTCCAAGCCTCTTCAACTCGCTGCTTGGCGGTAACCAAACCGTTATAAATCAAGATCAATGCGATCACCACAACCGCCACAATTCCTAAAATAATCCAAAGTGTCATTCGGCTACCCTTTATTTTGGCTCTATTGTAGCATTTTTGATTGGTTTTTGGGAGAGATAATTGCGAACTCGGCGGCCCTGACCGTTAAGCCAGAGCCGCCCGAAAGATTGAACTACGCCGCCACGACCGACGGGGGCGGACTGAGGTTCATGACCAGACCCGGGGCCACCGAACCAGGATCGACACCCGGCACACCGTAGAGGTAGTGCTCACGACCCTTGCTGTGACCGAACCGTAGACGGTTGTATTCCCGCCACATACCACTGTCCCAGGCGTGCTGTGTCGCCGCCTCGATCAGCTCATTGACTCGAGGATTCGTGAAGGTTCGGCGCAAAAGAGCCTCCTCAAAAAGCTCCTCTTCGCTGCGGGCCAGCCGATCGATCGTCTGCCAGTCGCCCGGATGCGGCCGTTCCATCACCGTCGACTTGTAGCGGCGGTCAAGCAGCTGCTCCCGGAAGAGCAGGTGATGACCCATTCGAATATCGGCATACAAGCCGGTCGAAGCCGGCAACAGGTTGAAGATCTCGACGAAGTCGACCGGAATCCACAACGCCTGGCCGCCCCACTGCTCTGGCGCGATGATGACCTCGTAAGGCGTCTGGCCACCGTTGTAGTACTCCCGTAGCTGACCCCAATTCTGGGGCTGCCTGAAGTGTCTCCAGATCGCCTCGACAAGAAGGTCGCCGAGAATGAGATCTGGCACCGGCACACCCGCGAGCTTGTAGTCCGCCGGCACAGCACCGATGTGATCGCCTGAACCACCGGTGTTCGGAGTGCCAAAGGCGTCCACCCCGACTCCGGACGGCGTCAGATGGAATTTCCTGGTCTGGAAGTCTCCCAGGCTGAGCGTGAACAGGATGTGGGTCGCCCCGCCCCCGTAGTCATGCAGCAGCCAGTCGAAGAGACGCAGATGCGTAACCTTGAGCCAAAGTCGTTCCTGCATTGTGCTCCACCAACTTTCTCTCACCTAGAATGTTAGAAGTAGCTCTACCTTAATACAACTACTGGATGCAAACAACAAAAACCATATAATTCCGTAAAACGACCCCGGCCCAATCGCCGGGGTCACTTGCCGTTATCCGACAGTACGAAGCTCGATGTGGAGCAGTCACCTTCTCGCCTTACCAGCCCCCATTCAATAAGCTGGTCTCGGCACCGAACAAGCGTCTCAAAATCACCGTCGAACAACTTAACGAGCTCGGTAAGCCGACGGCCGCAGCTGCCCGCTTCTTTAAGCTCATTAAGGATGAGCTGATGTCCTTCGGCCAACTCCGGCACACTCATGCGAACGCCAAGCGAACCCGAAACGCCAGATCCTTAGCCCAGAAGCTGGAATCAAAGAGGCGCCTTCGCAGCTCCTCGTTGCCGTACGGGAACTCCGCCTGGGACCACTCCATGCGCTCGTTGCTGCAGTTCATCTCGTAGACAAGCAGATTCAAGCGGGTCATCGGGCGCAGCAGCCTGGCCTGCAGCGGGCCCAAGTAGTCGGGGTGTGCGCGCCCGTCGTAAGCCTCCAAGCAAACCTCGACCGCCGCGGTGCAAAAGACATGCACCAACACGTTGTCAATCAGTCGTCGAATCATCTTCTTACCCATCTGTAGAAGGTTGATACTGATGCTTTATAAAGTACCATCAAATAAAATAATTGCAATCCTGGCGGCCTCACAGACTATGCGAGGCCGCCTTTCGTCACTCTTCTTCCAGCGGAACCGGGAACCATGGCTCGTCGTCACGCAGCGGCGCGTCTTCCGGCCCGGGGTCATGATCTAACCCGGAACCCACGTCAATTCGCTGACTCAGCCAATCGCTTACCACTTCGTGAGCGCGCCGGTAAACCAGCTCGGTCTCTGGACTGCAGCCTGCCGGCACGAGCGGTTCGCCTAGCGAATCAGGCTCATATCCGGCCACCTCCGCTGGACGCAGCAGTTCGCGCAGTCGCCGCAGAAAATCCTGACGCAAGTCGTAGTCGTATCCACCACCGTGCTTGAACATCAGCTCAAAGGCTACGGGATGGAAGCTGGGGTCCTGCTCCCGCCAAGCCTCCAACCGCTTCGTTATTTTTTCCATCTTGATAACGGGTGGAAAGAGCTCACCCTCTGAGTAGCGAAGGGTTGCGTGGTTATACACCAGGTACTTCTCTCTAACCAGCTTCTTGCAGTACGCCCTGAGAGACTGAGGCTTTAAGTTTGTCAGCAGTTCAAGCTCTTTTAAGCTTAGTGGTCGGCGCTGCTGATCTATCGCTACCAGGATTGCTTCGTAACCCTTATTCAGCTTAAACGCCATGTGCTCCACCTTCCGCGCTGTCAAAAACCGTGCCATTAGGCAGCGGCCTAATCTGCCAGTACTCAATCGCCGCCTGGTAAGCTGCTCGACGAACAATGTCAGCCGGGCATGATGGCTGAATGGCCGCCTGCTGGACAAGATGTTCGAGTGGATTTTCAGCCCGTTTAGTTTCGCCTATAGCTTGAGCGACAAATCCTCGAAACATTTTTTGCCCATTTTGAAACCGAAGTTGATTTTGCTGTGTGAGATACACCGCGACCACGTCGGCCTCGCCCTGTTCGTCAATGCTCACTCCAACTCGCCAAGCCTCCATGAGGCACAACATCTCTTCGGAAGGCCAACGCTTTGCTGGGTGACACTGATAGCCGACATCTTGTTTTACGATTTCGAGACTTACCAGATATCCAAGATCGCGTAACACGCTCATTCGGCTCAGGCCAAGCTGGGCGGCCAAGTCAAAGGGTTGCGCTGGATGCCGACCCTTCTTTTTGCGATCCCAAATCAGCAGCACAATGCGCCACTGATCTTCCGTGAGCCGGTAGCTCATGTGCTCCACCAACTTTCTCTCACCTAGAATGTTAGAAGTAGCTCTACCTTAATATATGCAGCCTGCAATCGCAATTAATGAATAATTCCTGGTGGGAGAGGAGGGACTCGAACCCTCAAGCCCGTAAAGGCAACGGATTTTAAGTCCGTCGTGTATACCATTCCACCACTCTCCCGGACAATATAATTAATGGAGGCACCTACCGGAATTGAACCGGTGTAAAAGGTTTTGCAGACCTCTGCGTAACCACTCCGCCAAGGTGCCATAAGCTTTTCGAGGAACTCCCAAATTATACATGGGTTCTAACCTGTTGTCAGCAACCCCAAATCGACTTGCGCAATTTGAGTCAATATGTCATTATACAGATACTGTTCCCAACTCGCCAGGAGGCAACATGCCCACACCGACGAGCAAAGCAGAAACCCGTAGCGAACGCCTCATCCGGCTGGCCATTCTGGCCGCCGAGGATCTCCAGACGGAGATCAAGCCAGATGAAGCGAGCGGTACCGACAACCAAGTCAGCTTCGTTTTCGAAATCGCGGGCCGAGGGACTGGCCGCATCATTGTGGGAGTGCCAGGTGACGAAATTCTCGTCTCTGGCACCCTGACTCGCGCCGACGGCATGCCGGTGCGTCTACACCGGGGTAACCGCCCCCAGTTCCTGATGACCGCCGATCTCTTCGACCGCTGCAGCGACACCAGCAACCGGCGTAGCATCGAACAGATGTTCCGCAAGCTGATCACCGCGGCCCACCCTCCCCGCAACAAGAAGCTCGAGGCCGAACTCGTCGCCGCCTAACCGCGGCTCACGCCACCCTCTGAACGGATTCGGAGGGTGGCGCTTCATTTTAACCAGCCAGGATTGATTATTGCCCCAATATTTGCTACTATTCCCTGGTCGTAATCGACCCGGGCGCTTAGCTCAGTTGGCTAGAGCATCTCGTTTACACCGAGAGGGTCGGGGGTTCGAGTCCCTCAGCGCCCACCAGTCCTTATTTTGCGCTATACTAAACTCATGCTTAAAGAGTTCAAACAGTTCTTACTCCGTGGCAACGTGGTCGACCTAGCCGTCGGTGTCGTTATTGGTGCCGCCTTTGGCACCATCGTGACCAGCCTGGTCGAAGACGTCATCACCCCGCTGATCGCCGCGGTTGGCGGCCAACCCGACTTCTCCGCCCTCAAGCTCACCATTAACGGCAGCGCCATCATGTACGGCAAGTTCCTCAACGCCCTCATCGCCTTCCTTATAATTGCCGCTGTTATCTTTTTTGGCGTGGTTAAGCCAATGAATCACCTAATCAACCGAGCCAAGCGCGGCCAGGAGGTCGGTACGGGCGAAAAAGAGTGCCCCGAATGCCTGAGTATGATCCCAGCCAAAGCTAAGCGCTGTAAGCACTGCGGCGTTAAGGTTAGCTAGTCTCCCAAAACTGTTGAATTAAACCGTTTTTTCCTCTAGAATACTGAGGTCATACCAGCCCTGGCGAGATAGCTCAGTTGGTAGAGCAGTGGCCTGAAGAGCCTCGTGTCCTCGGTTCGAGTCCGAGTCTCGCCACCAAATTACATGCGGGTGTAGCTCAGCTGTTAGAGCGCTTCCTTGCCAAGGAAGAGGCCCAGGGTTAGAGTCCCTGTACCCGCACCAGGAATTATTTGACGCTTCGGTGATTACATCTAGTATTCCACCGGTTAATCTTGCTTAAAAACCAACTTTAAAGCGTGATACAGTGGTATATTTATCTTGGAGGAAGCGGTATGGAGCCTTTTATCATACTTATAGGTATTTTCCTAATCCTAACAATAATAGGCTGGCTAATAGACTTATTCGACGAGTATGCTAAAAGGCGCCATGAAAAAAAGAAGTCACTTCTTACTAGAGAGTTATTGAAAACTAATTTCATTTCATCAACATCTCTAGCGGAGCTTAAAAAAGAGATTGAATCAATGCGTGACGAATATGTAAATTCGTACGAATACGAGGAAGCCAAAATTGCTAAAAGCATACATAGGATAAATAGGAGTTGTCCTGAATGTAAGACAGGCTATATGGTTAAAAGGGACGGGATGTATGGTGAATTCTTGGGTTGCAACAGATACCCTAATTGCTCATGCACCAGAGACAAGGAATGGGTAAACGTTACTGCTAAAAAGGACATTAAAGCCTATTATAATGACTTATTTATTGAAGATTTCGAAAAGGCATATAAATAATGGGGTACTACGAAGATGTACGGGCAGAATTGCAGCAGACAATAAGTGAATGGCATGAAGTTCGCGAACAAGCACAAGAATACTTAGAGCATATCCGAGACCAAAAGAAAGACTTAGAGCAAATTATAAAGGAGAGGCAGATTGGTTTTCCTACTTTAGCAAGTGCATTTGAGTATTACCAGCAACTTCAAGATCAAAATTTGGTTGACTTCTTAAAATACAAGCACGTACCCGCAGTTCGGGCAAGCGAGGTAGTCGCAAATATGGCGCGGGAAAGGAGAAGGGCAATCTCAGACAAAAAGATTCTTGAGTACCTTGTTGCGTACTATGAAAGTGTTGCCCCTTTTCTTATCGACCTCAAGGAAGAGGTTGACAATATATCCGAAGAAGATAGGAGGATTCTTGCGGACTACAGCGAGGAGGAGCTGGAAGATAAGGTTACTAATTATGTTTCAAAAAAGGAGTACAGAAAACTAAGCACCACGGAGAGGAATCAATTGGCTCTTGATAGATATTGGAGCAGGCCAAAAAGCAAATGGCAAATCGGGAAGATGTATGAAAGATACGTAGGCTATACTTACGAATCTAAAGGATATGAGGTTGAATATGTCGGCATATTCAAGGGGCTGGAAGATTTGGGCAGGGATATTATTGCAAGCAAGGAAAATGAAATAGTAGTCGTACAATGCAAGAATTGGTCAAAATTCAAAGTCATTTATGAAAAGCATATATTTCAGTTTTTTGGCACAGTTTTCCAGTATCGAGATGCAAATAAGGGCAGGTCCGTTAAAGCTGTTTTCGCAACATCGACAACACTATCGGATTTAGCAAAAAGATTTGCAAAAGAGCTAAAAATTGAATTAAAAGAAAACTTTAAAATGAACAAGAACTACCCCTGCATCAAGTGCAATATATCTAATAAGCGAGACAAGATATACCACTTGCCGTTTGACCAACAATATGACAAGGCAAAAATCACCCCAAAACGAGGTGAATTCTATGCCAAGACGGTTAAGGAGGCTGAGGATGCTGGATTTAGACGAGCTTATCGATGGAGAGGACCAGCACAAGCATAAGCTGAAATATTTTGTTAATTTTTACCTCCATGCACAACACGATTGTCACGGGCGTACAATTGGCCCACGAACACAGCTACTCAAAATAAACTTCAGCCAAAGGCAATGACGCCTCGCTTACTGAGTCGCTAACACCAGGAATTATCGAGCACTTCGGTACTCTTTTTGTTTACCTCCAATATGCAAAGTATATGGAGTAAATGTTAAACTTATTTAAGAAGGTCACTTTATAAAAAAGGAGTGTGGGGATGGCTAAATATGTTGATGGTTTTGTACTGGTAGTGCCTAAGGGCAAAGAAACAGAGTATGAGAAAATGGCCGAGGATGGGCGTGACGCTTGGATGAAGCATGGTGCGCTTCAGTATTTTGAGTGTCGCGGTGATGACCTCAAGCAGCAAGTGGTGGGTGACGAAAAATCACGCGCTTTTGCCGACATGGCCGACGCCGGTGATGATGAAAATGTATGGTTCTCTTTTATTGTTTTCAACTCCAAGGAGCACCGCGACGAAGTAAACAAAAAGGCAATGGAAGAAATGAGCGAAAAATATAAAGAACAAAACGATTTTTCCATGCCGGTTGATATGAAGAAAATGGCATATGGAGGGTTTGAGGTAGCAGTTGAAGGATAAAGTCGAAAAGTACTTCGCGGCGCTTAATGAGCAGACCGCCAAAGATTCCGCGGTTCTAGCTGATATGATGCAACGGATAAGTGGACATGAGCCTAAGCTATGGAATGCCGGCACGCTCGGGTTTGATACCTATCATTACAAGTACGACAGCGGGCGCGAAGGTGACGGCTTGGTCATTGGCTTCTACCCCAGAAAAAATAAGATTACAGTTTACCTTATGGACGGAACTGCTCGCTACTCCGAATTACTGGCTAAGCTCGGTAAGCATGCCTCTACTGGGTACTGTTTGTACATTAAGCAGCTGAGCGATGTAGAGCTGCCAATCTTAGAGCAGATTTTGCAGCAGTCGTATGACCATATTAAGTTACTGTCTAAAAACGGGCCTATCAGCAAGATATTATGGAAGGAGTAAGTATATGAGAAAGATTATTGTACTCACCTTTCTTAGCCTCGACGGGGTTATGCAGGCACCGGGCGGGCCAGACGAAGATACCAGTGGCGGCTTTAAGTATGGTGGCTGGACTGTTCCATACTGGGACGATTTTTCTGGTGAGGTTATGAGCCAGCAAATGAATGGATCGTATGATCTACTGCTTGGCCGGAAGACCTACGATATTTTTGCCAATTATTGGCCGAAGCAGGGTCCGGACACGCTGGGTGCGCCCTTTAATAAGGCGACCAAGTACGTACTATCAGCTTCTAAGCCCAAACTGGAATGGGAAAACTCGGTGCTGGTTGCTGGCGATGTGGTTGCTAAGCTTAAGAAGCTGAAGCAGAGCAATGGACCGGTACTGCAGGTTCACGGTAGCGGGAACATGATTCAGACGTTATTGAAACACGACCTGGTAGATGAGTTCTGGCTCAAGGTCTTCCCCATTACCCTTGGTGAAGGCAAGCGTTTATTTGCCGAGGGCACCATGCCGGCGGCGTTTAAGCTGACCGATTCCAAGATCTCGCCCAAAGGTGTAATTTTTGCCAATTACAAGCGGGCTGGTAAGGTAGAAACAGGGTCGTTTTAACCGAAAGGATAACTAGTAGTATGAGCTCAATTGATTTACCCAACAACATAGAAGACTGTGAAGCCTACCTAAAAGAAAATGACGCTGGGACCTACATTGACTTCATTCAAGACGCCAGGAAAAATAAGCTAGATTACGCAATGTTTACCTTTGGCGCATTCGCTCATGAGCCAGAACTACTCCGTACTGCCATTCTGTACGCAAGCCTAATGGACGTTACTCTAACGATTCCGCCAATACATACAGTTAGTGACTAGCTATTGCGCTTATACCCGTAAACGCTTGAAACTCCCCTACTTTCTTGCTTAAATATCAGCATCGGGTCGTCCCTTGCATCCATGCGCCACTCATTCGGCGAACACCATGGACGGACGCAAAGACCCCTGCAAATGAATGGGTAAGCCTGCACCGCACGGACATAGTCGACTCCGTTTGGCGACAGACTCTCATTAAATAACAAAGAAAACCATGGCAAACGAAAGTAAAAGTCCCAGAGACTACGAAAAAGAGTACGACTGGAGCCACGTCGAGAGCCTCAAGCACTGGCGCTCGTGGGGCTCGTGGTTCAGCTGGGGTAGCCCAGTAGGTCTAGGTCTGTTCTTTATTTCCATTGCGATTACCGTGTGGATATTAGGCCAGACCTTCGGCTGGAAGTAACACTAGCTACCAGTAATAAAAACGCTTAGAGGCCGAGCATGACGCTCGGCCTCTTTGTTCTAGATACGGCTAAGCCGCGAGGGCGCGCAGGTCAACGCCGGTGGCGAACCGATTGGTCCACTCGCGGTTGACGTCCGCCCACGTCCAGGCCAAGCCCTTGCGCAACGTCAACTCCATGCCGCTGCCAGTGAGCGGAGGAAAGATGTCGCACGACTCGCTCCCCTGCGACCAGAACAGCGTATGCAGAAGCTCAATCTGTTCCTTCGGCCAGCTACGGATCCGATGGATCGAGAACTGCTCCTTGACGTTGACGAAACGCTCGCCGCTGAAGGTCTTCCAGTTGACGTCAGGGTCAAGCCTGATCCGACGATCCCCTTCCGGATCGGACACGTTAACCCCAGCTTGCCAGTCCGGGCGAACCACATCGACCTGAGGCCCTGGGTCGTTGTACCACATCTGCCCGCTGTCGTAATCCGGCCGCAGATCTGCGCCGAGCGCCTTGATGACAACATTGTCGAGATGGTGGAGAGCGGAGCGGCGCTTATTAGCGGGAATGCGCTTGTTGATGAACACGCGCATGTGATTGGTACGTACCGCAATCCCACCAGCTAGCGGCAGGTTGCTGCTCCACCTGGCCCGAGCGATCTGGCTGATGATGTGATGCAAGCGACCCGGAATCTGGGAATGACTTGGGTAAGCACTGGCCCAGTAGCCAACGAAGGAGCCGTAGGTGAAGTGGACCAACCCGCCGGAGTCTGGCTTCCCTGGGCTCAAGTTGATGTGGCCGAACGGGAAGTCGATATCGAGGTGATACCGACGACGAATGTCATCCGGCTGACCCTGAATGATCAGACGGCTGGTCTTCTGCTGACTCATGTCAACGTCCTTTCGTATCTGGAACGTGGGCCCAGTATACGACTTCAGATCAGTTTTTACAATTCCAGATGGCATTAATGCCTCAACAGATCATAATATTCAAGGTACTATTGACTTTTTATACTACTTATGCTATTATGTAACATCCTCAGAAATAGATGAGGATATTGACAGCTTAAGACTTTAGTCCATCTTCGACCCATCAGGGAGAGACATGAACGATCGTATCGAAGCGCTCGCTCGGAAGTTCGACGACTGGCAGGAGCCGCTGACCGACAAGGAGCTCGATGACCTCTTCGAGGGCATTGTGGAGCTCGAGGACTCCAGCTTCGACGCGGTTTCCGGCACAATTACTTCTCTGAAGTGGTTGCGCGATGGCAGTTCCGTTCTGCGCCTGAACACCTGCATCCGAATCAAGGAGCGCATCCCGCGCTGCCGACCGGAATACAAGGTCGAGCTGCGCAAGATGGCCAAGGAGGACTTGGACCCACGGGTCCAGCAGGCCGCCCAGTCGGCTCTCGACCGCTGGTCGTAAGCCTAGGCGCCTAGCGCCGACGCTGTCAAACGGGGTGGTGCACTATACGCACCGCCCCGTTCTCACTTTAGTTATTATTTAGTTTAATTTGGCGTAAAGGTGTTATGAATCTCGTCAAAGCTATCTGAGTACTTATCCCAGTTTTCCTCTGGCGCCTGCGTTGATATTACAAACAAGGCGTTGTCTTTTTTGAGCATAATTGTGGTCTTAGCCTTTATCTTTCCGGTCTCGCCATCGTAAGTCGTCAGCAATGTTAGCGTGCTTAAACCGTTCGCGCTACTTTTGTTTTCGTACAGTACGGTGGTGTTTTTGTTGCTCTTTTTAATTCCGTCAGCGGTGGCTTGTAAGATGTCTTGGCTGTATCCGTTGGCCGGCGGAGCAAAGTAGCCAACCTCAATCTGGCCGTAAGATTTGCCGGTCTGCTTATACTCTTTTTTTATGATTATGCCCTGAACGCCCTCTACATTTTGCGGGGCAATATTCCAGCCTTCAGGGTACTTTACGCTGTAACCAATGGTGTTGTCGCGGTAGGTCGTAAGCGTTACGCCGGAGTTCATCGCCGCCACAACGATAACCAGTGTGATTAGCTGGGCTATACCAACCAAAATCGACACCACAATGCCCGAGATCGCTAAACCCCTACCACGTTCTTTACGTTTGTTAATTTGCGTCAGGCCAATTATTGAACAGATCAGACCGACCAGTGGTAAAAAGAAGGCCGTTATTAAGCCCGCAATTGCGAGTGTGTTGGTTTTGGTGGTTGTAATGTTCTGGTCGGCCATGGCAAGACCTTTCGCTAAGCTATACCTCTATTATACGCCTGTTTTGAACCGCGTGCTAAAATCGTCATATGTCTAACTACACTCATCTCAATCTCGCCGAACTCGAAAACATGTCACCTAAGTATGGTCACGATAAAGACATGGAGGCGCGGTTTGCTACCAAGCCGCTCAACCTAACGGAGTCGGGACTGGGGTATCAAAAGGTTTTGCCTAATCGCAACATCCCATTTAAGCACAAACACGAATACCAAGAAGAGGTGTTTATTGTGCTGAGTGGTAGCGGCCAGATGCTACTGGATGATGAGGTGGTTGAGCTTAAACCGCTTGATGCGGTACGAGTTGGCCCAGAGGTGGTTCGCACGCTTACAGCCGGCGATGATGGCTTGGAGGTGTTGATTACCGGTGCACCCAACCGCGATGGCAACGACACCATCATGGTAAAGTAGCGCCTTTTACTGAGTTTTCAATCCCAGCGGAAGACGCGGAAGGCAATGGTGTAAACCACCACCGTCCAGATGGCCATCAAGCCCAACTGGGGACCAAGATCAATAAAGGTTTTGCCCTCGGTTAAGATCAGGCGCATGCCATCAATCACCGGAGTTAGCGGAATAAACTGCGTTACGCCCTGTAGCCACTCCGGCATTAGGTAACGGGGGAAGAAAATACCGGACAGGAACATCATTGGGAAGGTTATGATGTTCCCTAGTGGAGCCGCCTGCTTTTCGTCACTGGCCCAGCCGCCGACGCCGACACCGATACCAAAGATCATGATCGCGCCAAAGATGGTGAACAGAGCAAAGACCAGCAGATTACCGACCAGGTGGAACTCAAACAAGGTAATCGCCACCAAGAACATGGCCGTAATGGATAGCACTCCGGTTGCTAGCGATGAGAACATGTACGAGATGATGAACTGAGATGGGCGAAGCGGCGTCACCCGCAAACGAGTTAGCGCCCCGGTCTTCTTTTCGGCCGGGAGCATGTTGAGCGGACCAAAGATGCCCAGACCCAGCAACGAGAACCCAATCAGCCCAGGGAAGGCGTAGTCGAAGGCGGTGAGGCCCTGGTCGGCTGTAGACTCCGCCTTAACTGTAAGCGGCGGCTGTATCTTGGTTAGCTGCACGTTTACGCCATCCAGAATGCCCTGCAGTACCGAGCCAATGGTCTGCCCAGCTTGCTGGCTGTTCTGCGAGTACAGCACCTTAACCTGTCCGCTGGGGAAGTTCTGACTGTTGATCTGGCCAAACTCGGGTGGCAGCTCAATAATGGCATCGATTTCGCTGCGGTTCATTTTTTCTTTAGCCGCGTCCATATCGGTGAGATCTTTTTGGATGCTCAAGGCCTTTACTTGGTCTAAGTTGGTAGCAAACTGTTTAGCGAACTCGGTGTTTGAGTTATTAAATAGCGCCACCTTAAACGACACGTCTTTGTTGTTGCTGTATAAAAAGCCAAACACAAACAAGAGTAATAGCGGGAAGAACACCGAAAAGAAGATGGCTATGCGACTACGGAAGTAGCGCCGCACCAGTAGCTTGGTTAGCTGGCTGATTGTAAACAGGTACCCGCGCATATTAATCCCTTAAATCCTTGCCGGTTAAATCAATAAAGACGTCTTCAAGCGTGGCCTTTTGCACCTCGACGTGCGGCTTAAAGCCACGCTTGAGCAGATCTTTTATTAGCTTGTCCGGTGTATCTAGCGCAATTATCTTGCCCTCATCCATGATGGCAATGCGGTCGCACAGCACCTGCGCCTCCTCCATATAGTGAGTGGTCAAAATAACGGTAATGCCATCTTTTTGGATCTCCTGCACCAGCTCCCACAGGTTGCGACGAGCCTGCGGGTCAAGACCGGTGGTTGGCTCATCCAAAAACAGCACCTTCGGTTCGTGCACCAAGGCCACCGCGATACTAAAGCGTTGGCGCTGGCCACCCGACAGGTGCTCCGGGTAGCTCTTGGCTTTCTCGGCCAGTCCGACTCTCTCTAGCAACTTGATTGGCTCAACCCGCTGATTGTACATGGCGGCAAAAGCGGTTAGCAGCTCAACCAGCGTACTGTTTTCAAAAAAGGATGAGGACTGCAGCTGCACGCCAATAATCTTGCGAACATCGTATGGGTGCTTTTTAACATCTATTTCATCTAGCACTACGCTACCACTCGAAATCTCGCGTAGGCCCTCCATCATTTCCAGCGTGGTGGTTTTGCCGGCGCCGTTTGGCCCCAAAATACCAAACACCTCGCCGCGCTTTACCTCAAAGCTAACGCCACGGACTGCCTGAAAATCATCATAATCCTTACGGACATCATCTACTGTTATTAATGCTTTTGACATATATAACCACTATAAGACGCATTAGTTAACGTGTAAACACTTGTGGCTAAAATTGGTAATTTACTCACCCGCTAAGGTTCGAATCGCCTCGCGCTCAACCGTAACAAACACCGTTGAGGCCTTAGACAAACTGATTGGCTCGCCGTCCAACTGAGCCTGAACTCCGTCCATCAGCATCATGCTGTAACTTTGCACTCTCTTGGTTGCGGCCGGCTGACCGGTAGCGGTCTGACTAACCTCTTTTAGTAGCTCCAAACGTGAATGGGCCTCGGTTTCAACCACCTCAAAGTGGCCGTCACTCAAGTCGGCTTGGTGGCTTACCTTTAAGTACTTGCCCATTACCGACACGTTGCTACACACGATGCTATACAGCTTTTTACTGTGCCCGTTAACCACCGCGCTAAACTCGCTCGGGCTCAAGATCTCACCCAGCGCTATCAGCTTTTCGCTAATCGGCCCAAAGTTGCGCTCATCCAACAGGCGCGCCACTCGCCCACTGGCACCAAAGCCGATGTAAGAATGGGCGTGCAGCAAAACATCGTCGCCGGTAGGGTTGTGAACCGACAAGCGCAGCAAATCGATAACCTGAGTGTCACCGGCAATCAACTGGCTCATCACCTTGGCGTCACCTAGTAGCTCGCGACTGTGATCGTTGGCGTTACCAGCCGCAAATGGCACCAAAACAGGGCGGCGGCTTGGCGCCACTCGCATCGCCCCGTTGATCACCTCGTTATAAGTTCCGTCTCCACCAACCGAAACCACCACCACGCCAGTGCGGGTTTGACCCAAAATCTCGGTTAAGTCGGCGGCATGACCACGATATTTGGTGGGCATTAGCTCCACGCCGGTATGTGGCAGGTGCTCGCGGACGTCGTGGTAAAGCTGCTGCGAGGCTGCGGTCGAGTCGCCGGTGCTCTTGGGGTTATAGATGATGGCAATATGTTTGATATTCATGGCAATGGATAAGAGTACCATAAAATGGGGGTAAAATCGAGTAGCAAAACGAGGGACCCCGCCTCTTGACGAGACGGGGTCTAAGTACAACACGGGTGATCTACGCGAAGGTGGTCACGGGCTGGAGAATGATGAACCGAGGATTGGCAGGGTCGTAGAAAGTGCGGTCCCCGGCCTGTAGTGCCTCAGTGAGACCATGTTCCCTCATCCAGGCCCGGGCCTGAGCATACGAAGCCGTTCCTTCGCACATGGCCTTCTTGAGCGTCCACATCAGCGGTTCGGTGAAGTAGACCTCAGCTGGATCGTGGCGGGCGAACGGGAAGCAGCTGTAGCTACCCCAACGCAGCTGACCGTTGGCGTATTCAACGCTCTCAGGCTTGGGTCCATCCGGGACGGCGAACTGCAGGGCATGGAGCGTGAAGTGAATCGTGTTGTTGTCCCACTCCACGGCCTCGGGATCGAGAGCATCGATCTCAACCTCGACCGTCTCCGACTTACTGAGATGGTTCAGCTGTGTGATCTTGGCAAGAAAGATAGTGTGCTGCGGCATGTGCGTCTCCTCGTGGTCGCTCGCTGCGTACTGAGCAGCACGCAGATTTGCGGACACGAGAAGTTGCATTAGTTATGAGGCATTTTAAGCTGCTTTGCAAGCATAATCACATTGGTTCGATCTTAATAATTCCTGGTGCGGATGAGAGGACTTGAACCTCCACGACCTATACGGCCACCAGCCCCTCAAGCTGGCGTGTCTACCATTCCACCACATCCGCGTGGGTTTGAACCGTCAAATTGTAGCACGCCTAATCTAGCTAATAAAGTAGGCGGTGGCGATTGCAACAAATCCAACCACAAACACCGCTGGCCACAAGACGTAAACGTTGAGGTTGTAGTAGGTTTGAGTTGGCTCGGTCCAAGCTTTTGGCAACCAGCTCCCCTTTTTGTACTTATAGCCCTTTTTGTAATCCTTCCAGATTCGCTCCTTGTTGGCCTCAACGGTTAGGGCCAGCAAAATTAAAATAGCGCCGGCACCGGCTAAGCCAACCTGCGGTCGCTGCGTAGCGATGGCAAGAAACAAGATTAGCAGACAAAAGAAGGCCCAGCTAACAAATCTGGCTTTGGGTGTGCGGCGGTGAATAAATAACATACTGACTCCTTTTAGGTGGTTGGCATGTGATCGTACAGGTGCTTCATCGAATATTCATGACGCACGATCGACTCCAAATCTTTCTTTTTAACATCAAGCTTGATTCGTGGATTAAAGATACCCTTGGGATCGCAGATTTTTTTAACCTCTTTAAACAAGTCGTACATATCTCTACCATACAACTTTTCGAGATAAGGGGCGCGAAGTAAACCGTCGTTGTGTTCGCCGGCGGTGGTGCCGCCCATCTTAATCGCCAGGGTGTAAAACTCATCCATTACCTGGAAAACCTTTTTGCGATCCTTGGATTTTGACAGATCCATAAACGGCTGCATGTGGAAGTTGGCATCACCGGCATGACCCCAAACCGCAATCTCCAGTTTATGCTTGTTGAGAATTTTGTAGACGCCATCAAGGAATTCCGGCATTTTTTCAACCGGCACACAGCTGTCTTCGATGATTGGTAGAGCTTTTTTGGGGCCATTGTTCATCCATATAACCGCGGCCGCACTATGGCGGATCGCCCACAAGCGGTGTTCGGTTCGCGGATTGGTGGTGGTAACGTGGCTGGTGGCTAGTTTAGACAGAATCTTTTCGGTACGGCGGCTAAGAATGTTTTGGCGCAGATGCGACTGGTTGTCGTACTCAATCAGGATCACCGCCTTCGGCAGGTCGCCTTCGGGCACCAGGCCTTCTAGCGTTTCGGGTTGATGCTCCTTGAGGAATTTGAGCAGATAATAGTCGACCACCTCCATGGCGGCCGGTTTATGCTTTTGGATTTTAAGCACCGCCTCGCTGGCCTTATCAAGGTTATCAAAATAGCCTACCGTTAGGGTGGTATGGGCCTGGTACGGAGCGGTACGGAAGGTGATTTGCGTAACCGTTCCCAGGGTGCCCTGAGCGCCAATAAACAGTTGGCTCAGATCAAACGAGCCTCCCTTACCCTTAATGTGGCTGAGTCGGTAACCGGCCGAGTTTTTACTAGTGCGAGGCTGGCTCGAAGCGATTAGAGCCGCATTATCGTGCAACAAGCCGTCGATACCGCGGTAAATATCGCCCTCACGGGTCATCTGGCCCTTTTTGCGGTTGAGCTCACGGCGGCTGAGTCGCTTGGTCTCAATTACCGAGGCGTCGTCTAAAACAACTTTCATACTTTCTACCCAGTCGGCGGTTGAACCATACTTGTAGGTCATCTCGCCACAGGTGTTGTTGGCCACCGCTCCACCCATAGTGGCGTAATCGATTGACGAAGGGTAAGGCGGCAAAAAGCGGCCATGGCTGTGCAGAATCTTTTGCAGGGTGCCAAACAGCATGCCCGGCTGCACCGTGACGGTATCCTTGGTGAGGCGGAGCAGCTTGTTCATGTGGGCCGGGAACACCACCATGGCGCCGTCGCCCAACGCCGCTCCACCCTGATCGGTGCCCTTGCCGCGAGCAACAATGTTAAACCGTTTGCTTGGCTTGTCGGCCGATTTAGCCGCTAGCGCTACCGTATGCTGCACGTCGGTGGTAGATTTTGGGTAAACCACCGCGCTGGGCATAATCTTAAAAATACTGCCGTCGGTCGAAAAATATTCACGAGCCTCCTTGCTGTCGGTAACCTCCCCGTGAATCTGTGATCGTAGTTCCTTGATTTGAGCTTGCTTCATGGTATTAGCATAACAGCTTTGTTTCCCTGTCGCTAGCCTCGACTACTGCGAGGTTATCAGGCATAATACATCCACATGAAACGCGTATATAAAAACTGGTTAGTTCGAATCACCATTGGGTTTGCGGCCATCACTTCGGCCCGATTGTTATCCACCTTATTCCACGTTACCACCCTCGAAAAACTGTATAAGCCCCGTGATTTTCGCCAAACCAAGCATCACGTCATTAGCCAGGATATTGTTGACCGGCTACCGCGCTACTGCCAAACCATTTTTGGCCGCAAAATGGATCCAATCAACCTGGTTTTTGTGGGTTCAGAAAAAGCCATTAATCACGCCTTTGCCGAAGCCGGCTGGGATGGGGCTCACCCCTCCACCCCAATCCACGTAACGCTGGGTTTTGCTTCTAGCCTGTTTAATAAAAACTACCGCAAGGGCCCCTTTATGCCGCTGTTTATTAGCGTTGGACTGCAGGATATATCCTTTCAAAAAATAACCGATAATGGCTATGCCCAGCGGCATCATATTCGGCTGTGGCGGACGCGGCATGTGCTACGCAGTGGTCAGCGGGTATGGGTTGGTGCCGCCACCTTCGAAAAATCGTTTAAGTTTAAGTTTCGCCCGCCGTTTGTGCACCACTTTAAGGACCCCGACATCGACTGGGAACGCGATTATATTGTTGAAGAGCTACTAAAGCATGGTGGCATTCTAGGCGAGAGCTACCAGTTCAACCAGCCAATTCATAAAGATAAGCCAGCTAAAGACCCAAATGGAGACTCCTACTACACCAATGGCGTAGCAAAGGTGATTGAGCTACCCGAACCGGTCCTAATCGCTAAAAATTAAAGCTCTTCCTGCTTGTCGCGTAAAAAGCCCATCCACTCACGCAAGAAGCGCAGACCAAACTTTAAGGGCATCTCAATTAAGATGTCGAGGATTCGCGCCACCACGTTGACCCTAGCGTAGCGGTCGGACAGCCAGTGACCAATCCGAATAAACGGAGTGTAAAAGAAGTCGGATAATAGGCCAAAGAAGCTGCGGCGGCCCTCAATCATTTCGAACTCGCGAGCGGTTTGAGTTAAGCGGAAGCCCAAGAAGCTGACCGTCGACAGGAAGACAAAGAAGATGATGCCGCTCATTAAGTTAAACCCAAGTTGGGCCAAAATCCAGGTTAAAATAACCACCCAGCTAACCACTACCACACCGTAAAGCAGGTTGAAGGTGCGGTTAAGCGCGGCTGAGCTCACCCGTCGTCGTAAGCGGTACTTTATGGGTGAACGGCCGGTTTGGTACAAAATGCGGTCGATATACCCCACCACAATCTCGGAGTTCTTTTGCGACGGCGGGCGAATGCTCAGACCCAACGTTGCCATGTATAGTGGCGGAAACAGCACGTTCATGATCAATGGTGGCCAGACGATGGCGCCGTGGCGAATTAAGTCATACGGGATTTCCAAAACCAGCCCAATTAAGATTTTAGTAATGGCCACAAACGCCACACTACGAACAATACCGTTATTTAAGCGAGAGCGAGTCAGCGAGTACTGCTCTTGCAATGTCGCTCGCGAACGGCCAATTAAGCTTGGTCGATCATGCAACAGACTCTCGGCTTGCGGGTTTGGCACCACCATTTCGCGTAAAATGCGCATCGGGGCGCCATACTGGCCAATCATGCGCATAATTCGGTTGGTTTCCTTGCCGTTAAACAGCTCGTCGATATAGCTGTTAATCGTTACAAAATACTCCATATCACCCTGCTTGGTGTCGGCGGCGATCCGACTGGCCGCGGCATAGGCCCGAGCGGTGGCAATGTCGGACTTCATGATGGCCCGGTGAGTGGCGCAGTACACCGCGATTTCATACTGCTGATCACTTAAACCTTGGCGGATGTCGGTGCCTTCAATCGACTCCAGGTAGTGCTGGAAGGCAAAGTCGACAAAAGCCCGAGTCCGCGGCTGTGGCGAAATCAACTGCTCAATGTAAACCGAGGCCGATTGCAACACCCAGATGCGCACCGTCGCCCGCTCGCGGTGGCCACCAGCCAGCGTATGCTTATAAACCTCACAAAAACCAGCAATGGTCTCATCGATTTGCTTAAGCACCTCACGCGGCACGCTATCGTTTTTAAGGTAACGAGCTTGTGTTAGCTCAATCACCAGCTCCAATGCTAGCTTTTCGGGATGATTAAAGTTTAGGCTGCGCTGCAAAAAGCGCTCAATCGATCGGCGTAACAGTAAGTGCTGTTCTCCGTACTCGGCGGCATTACGAAGCTGTTCATAGGCAAAATAGATGCGACCGGCCACTCCGTCCACATGCACCACATCACGCGCGGTGGTCGGTTCGGGTGGGGCCGACTGCAAAAGTGAAACTAGCTTATCGCCGTCAGAAGATAATGGTAGTGGCTGCATAAGCTGTATTATACGATACAATACAGCTATGCGCAGGCGAATTTATCAGTTTAGCAAGCGAATCCTAATTTTAACCATTGGCATACCGGTTATTGCCATCGGAATTGCCCTAATCCCCCTGCCCGGTCCCGGCTTTGTGGTGATAGCTGCCGGCTTGGCTATTTTAGCGCTTGAGTTTGAATGGGCCCGGCGCTGGCTGCATCACACACGCAACCATATTGAACGTATGGCCCAGCAGGCCACCAAGGCGTTAAAGCAAGACGTACAAATCCATCGTCCAGACAAAGACAAACCGAAAGACTCCGATAAAACTAACTAGGGTTTAACAAAGACGTAGCCGGCATTGCCCTGCTCAACATACTTGCGGAACGAGGCTTTGGCGCTATCACGCGACCAGGTTTGAGTGGTGTAAAAGTGATCCGGATACCCGCCGCTATAAAGTTGGTACAGTGGTGTGGTACCAGATACCTGGCTGGTCATAACGTACCCGGTTATACCCTCATCGACATACCGGCCGCCGCCGGCTTTAGCCTGGCTGCGCTGGGTTTCGCTGTTGGTGTAAAAGTGATCGGTTAAATTAGCCGAATAAAGGCGATATAGCGGTACGCTGCCTGGTACCGATTTTTCGTAAACGTACCCGGCGATACCTTGGTCGACGTAACCTTTAGTGGCAATAAGTTGATTCTTTTCGGTCTCGCTAGTGGTGTACATGTGGTCCGAAGTAACGTTGTTCCAAAGCTGGTAGAGCGGCTTTTTAGCGACGGTTGACTGCGACGCCGCCACCGGAGGCACAACCACCACGGGAGCAGGCACCGGGCTGCCGGCCGGACCTAATGTTTTGCTAAAGGCCAGAATGCCCTTCATGTAGTCGGTGCCCCAAGCCATATCGCCATAGGTACCTTCAATTTGGTAATAGGTTGAACCAACCTCTAGCCCGTAGTTGGCCAAGCCGACCGTAGCACTGGTGGTTAAGTCGTTGTAGCCTTCACGGAAGTACCAGGACTGCACGCTTTCACCTACTGGGGTGCCAAACTGTCGCGCCACCGCCGTGGCTCCATCGCGAGCGTATGGCACATGATTGAAAGATGGGGTGCGGAAGTTGGTGGCAAACATTGGCACCATTGACTCTTTCCAGTACGGCGCTACCGCCTGGAAGGTCGGGTTTGAGCGGATGGCGTTCCAGCCCTGAGCCGGCTCCGACCATATCACCTTTTTGTTTTGCGCCTTAGCTTGCAGCATCCAGTTGTTAATCCTGGCCCAGTCGATTGATTGAGCCGCCGCCGTCCAGTTCCAGCCGTTACAAGCCGCATTCAGCGCCACCATCTCGTGCATATAGTAGCCAATATTGCCTTTACGCTGGAGCAACTCGTCGCTGTAACGCTGGTCCATGTAGGCCAGGTTGATGTTCTTACAGGCACCACCGGCCCCGCTCGAAGCCCAGTCGGATCCAGCCACATTGTTGTAGTAACGGTAGTTGGCTGCCTCCCACTGATCCAGCTTGGGCCACTTGCCTTGGCCGTTTGGTGTACGTTCAATCGATCGATAAACCAAGTTGGTCTTGGTATTCGCCAGCTGGGCATACTCTTTTTCGTACGGCCGCCAACCAATCATGATGATGGTATACGGTGCCGTTGGGCTGTAGGTTGCTACCGATTGAGCGGCTGGAGTGGTTGGCACCGTTGGTGTCGGCGGCTTACTAGCGGCTGGTTGAGCCACTGGAGGTTTTGGTGCCGGTGCCGGTCCGGTTAGTACCAAGCGGTCAACGTACAGGTTGCGATCACAGCGCGTGGCGGCAATATAAACATCATTGGTAAACTCAATGCCAACCTTGTGGCTACCGGCTGGAATGTTAACCGTCGAGACATACTCACCCCAGTTTCGCCCCGTAACGGCTCGACTAACCACCGACTTACCATCAACCGTCACCTTTACGTTTGGTGCGCCCTGGCACTGATCACCCTTAGCTACCAGCTTGATCTGGTTGACCGCGTTTGGCAGTATCACACCGGTACTGGCAGTCGCGTTTTGGTAAAAGGCTCGAGCCTTACCGTCCTTAACCGAGCCATCTACCACCTGACTCAAGTTTGAGCTCATTATTTCCGCCTCTACATTGGTGCTTAAGGTGGCCGGCTTGTCCAGGCCGGTAAATACTAAACGGTCAACGTACAGGTTACGATCGCAGTAGGTCGTGACGTTGTTTTTGTTGCCATTTGCCACCACCGCATCATTGGTAAACCCAACCGCTAGCGCATGACTGCCGGCCTCAATATTTACCGGTACGGTGTAAGCCTTCCACCCGGTGGCGGTAACCGCCTGGTTAGCCACCTGTTGACCGTCAATCGTTAACGTCATCTGCGGAGCGCCCTGACACTGATCGCCGCGAGCGTAAACCGTTACACTGGTAGTTTTGGTGGGCAAACTAACATTGCCGGTGCCGGTAGCGCCCCAGTACATGGCTGCCGCTCTGCCGCCGTTTTGACCAGCAATATTAGCTACTTTGTTGTACTTTAGAGTGCCGGCCTCAACCGTAGTAAAGGTGGCTGCAAAGGTGCTAATAATTGCCAGCATGCCAACCAGCGAAAATAATGCCGCCACGAACAACAGATCACGCTTGCGAAATCGCCGTCTTCTAAGTAGTCCTGTTGATTTTTTGGGCATTTATAGCAACTTTTTATTTTATAGTGCTTACGTTTACCCTACACCCACTATTTGTGGTGTCAAGTCTTTTTGGAGGTCGGGCCTTTTAAAATTTACTTTTTAGTAAATGAATCGATAATGGCTTGGCCGGTAACCATGTCGCTACTCTTGAGTGCAGCCTCTGCCTCGGCCTTGGTAGCAGACTTTGCTACAGGTGACACTACCAGCATGTAAGCCCCCGCCTCGCCGCCGCTAACTAACTCGCCCGAAAAGCTGCGGCGCGTCTTAATGACGCCATCACTTGCCTGTATGGCCAGGTAGGCCGTCGGGCTATCGCCAACCTGCGTGTAAACACCTGATACAGAGTATAGGTTGGCATTTTTTAGCTTATGGCTGTTAATAACTTCATATAGGGTGCACAGAGCTAAATCATCACCGGGATAGGAGCCATCATTACAAGCTCCGCCGATACCAACAAGCCCAGAAGTCCAAGTAAGTTTAACCGCTCCTGATGGACTACTTAGAGTAAGTTTTTCGGCAGACGGAACATCACCCTCATTCCCTGGGTCGCCGGCAACTTTCTCCTCAACCTTCCAGTTTTGCGGATATTGAAAGCTGACACCAGGCATTGTTTTTGAGCTATAAGTCGTTAGCTCGACCTTGGGTGCCGCTTTAGCTTTTGGCTGCGACTGGCTGGTTGGATCGGATGATTGAGTTCTGACTTGGTAAGCAAAGTAGCCGGCGGCGCCGATCGCTACAATTAGCAACACTACTAAGACGCCTTCTACGGCCGTAAACCCATTTTGTTTTCTTAGCATTTGGCAACCATGTTTATTATTTCAAATAATCTCACACGGTAAGCATAAGTGCAATGGTGGGCGAGAGAGGACTTGAACCTCCACGAGCTTGCGCTCACTAGAACCTGAATCTAGCGTGTCTACCATTTCACCACTCGCCCTTGGTGGCTACGACTCACCACTATACCCTATTTTGTCGGCTAGAGCTATACCCTAACGGGCTGCGACCGGCTGAACCCGAACCGACCACCGCTCAACTTGGTCAAACCGATCCGACGGGTAGACCAATCGCTTGATGTCGATCCCCCTAACCTCCCGATCAACCGCGTATATGTATGTAGGCGTGTACAGCATAATCGCCGGCGTGTCTTGGACCCAAGCTTGAATAAAGTTGCGGTATTTGGCCGCGCGGGTTGGGCCGTCGCGCACGATCCGGCCGGCCTCCAGGGCCGCATCGGCGGTTTTCGAATTGTAGGTCGACAGGTTGAGGCCCGGGTCAGCCGCCTGCGAGCTGTGCCAAAAAGCATAAACATCGGGGTCGGCACCAAGATTAATGGCGTAGAGTAAAACATCGTAGTTGCGCGGGCGGATATGGCTTTGTTGCAGGGTTTCGGCCGACACCTCCTCTACCTCCAGCTTTACTCCTGCCGCCCGCCACTGCTCTTGCAGCCGATGAGCTACCGCGCCATAGGCGGTTTGTGACTGAGTAACCAGCTTAAGCGTCAAAGGCTGACCGTTTTTGGTTCTTACACCATCGGCACCAACCTTCCAGCCGGCCGCCTCTAAACTGGCTTTGGCCGCCTCAATATTGGTGCGAGAAGGCTGAGCCAAGCCAACCGAGCTCATTTTAGGAGCAATTAAAGGGCTGCTAGCCGTACTGGCGTAGCCGTCAAACTCGTTCTTAACGATCTCTCCCCGGTCGGTAGCCAGCGCTAATGCCGCTCTCACCGCCTTATCTGACGTAATACCGCTTTTAGTTTTAAAGAAGACTCCCACTCTGTCGGGAACACCGGCTTCGTGCAGCTTAAGCGTACCTGTTTCGGCGGCCTCTGACACCTGTCCGGGGCGCAGCTGAGCAATGCCCATAACCTGACGGCGGCGGTAGGCCTGGAGCGCATCATCAGAACTCTCATAGCTACGCAGGACTATGGCTTGGATGTAGGGCTGACCCTTAAAGTAATCACCATTAGCCTGCAGCTCTAGCTCTCCTCGCTCGGCATACAGCTGGCGGACTCGGTACGGACCGGTTCCGATTGGGTGCTGATTAAAATCACTGATTCGCAGCAGCCGCGGTTCGGTCCGCTCCAAGCTATGCCGCGGCAAAATACCAACGGTAGTAGCGTTAACAAAAGGCGTATACGGCTTGGGCAGCTTAAACACCACCGTTTGATCATCGGGCGCCTCGGCGGTAACACCCTTCCAGGTTGGGGCCAGCGGCGAACGCGTATCGGGGTTCTGAATCGCGGTTAGTGTAAACAACACATCTTGCGATGTAAACGGCACCCCATCGTGCCAAGTTACGCCCTGGCGTAAGTGGAAGGTATAGGTTTTGCCGTCCGGGCTAACATCCCAGCGTTCGGCTAAGTCACCCTTAAGCTCCCCCTGCGTGTTAAAAGCGGTCAAGCCGTTAAACACCAAGCGACTGGCATCAGACCCAGCGCTAGTGGTTGGCAGAATCGGATTGATTGTTGTCATATCCCCAAACACCGCCTCGGTATAGCGTCCGCCGGCTAACGGCTTTAACACCGCGCTTTCGGCCACCACGTGACGCGTCTGCCACAACAGACCCACGCCGCAAACCAAAACTATCGCCCACCAAACCACCACAAAGCGGCGAATCATGGCTAGCTGCTGCCAGCGTCCCCACACTCGATATCGCAGGTAGGCCCGACCGGTGGTGATCGACTTTAAGCCGTTGCGCCACCACCTACGAGCCACTCGTTGCCATTTAAACTTGAGATAGGTGAGCATAGCTTGGTTTTAGCGTTTAGCCAAAATACTTAACACTACCGATACCACAAAGATAACCGCTAAAAAGATGGTGCTGTAATAAAACACCTTCTCGGCGCCTCGCTTGGTTTGGTAAAGAGCGGTATCGCCACCACCAAAACCAGCTCCCAGGCTTGAGCCACGCTGTTGCAACAAAATGGTCGCAATCATCAATAGCCCCGAAATAACGCTAATGTAGTTAAACAGCGTTCGCACGCTTGCCTCCTTCAATTAAATCAGTGAACAGATAGTTGACGATCCAGACAATGCCAACAGCCACTAGGGCCTGCCAGAACGAGCTAACCTGGAACGAATCGTAAAATACTGTAACCAGATACAGCATAAAGGCATTTACCACCAAGGTAAAGAGCCCTAATGTCAACACAATGGCCGGTAGCGCCAGTAAAACCACCAAAGGGCGAATAAAAGCATTGATGATCGAAAAAATTAGAGCCGCAATTACCACCACCTGAATCTCCCCCTGGTAGTTCACTCCCGAAAGGATTGAGGCGGCCGCCCACAAACCTAAAAAGTTTATCATCCAGCGCAGCAAGAAGGTTCGAATCATACCTTGGCCTTTACAATTTCCGCTACGGCTTCGGCCACCTGTTCTGGTGTGTGTTTTTGCTTTGGCAGAAACTTCGATACCCTCAAGCCGTCCAGTTCTGGCATGGTCGGAAAATTACTGGCCACCACTACCAAAACATCGTCATATTTAGCGTGTTCCCGCAAATAATGCAAAAAGGTTAAACCGTCCATGTTTGGCATCAACATATCAAGAAGCATGATGTCGGGTGTCGCCTTTTGAACCAGCTCCTTAGCCTCAAGACCATCGGTACCGGTCTCAACCTCCAGACCCAGCTTGTGTAACGCCGAAGCGTAAGCTGTGCGCAGGGCGGTATCATCATCAATTACGTAAACTACAGGTGCGCTCATGGCTTTAATAATATCATAAATGGCGCGATATTGACTCGGCTCGCGATCGACCAACCGCCGCGACCAACTCCTCAAAACTAGCCTGCTTAACCCCAGCCACGCTGCCAAATCGTTTAACTAGTAGTTTTCGAGTTGCCGGCCCCACGCCCGGGATACCATCTAGTAGCGAGCTGGTCTGCCGCTTACCACGCAGCAGGCTATGGTAGGTCACCGCAAACCGGTGCGCTTCGTCGCGAATCCGCTGTAGCAACTGCAACACGTGCGAACTATGCGGCAACACAATCAGCTCGTACTTAACATGCTGCTCCACCCACCTTTCGTCACCGGCCTTATCCGGATCAATCCGAGAACCATCGCCTCGGCGAATAATCTCTTCCTCGCGCTTAGCTAAACCAATTGCCGGAATATCAATTCCCAGCTCATCCATCACACCCAGTGCAGCCCCCAGCTGCCCCTTACCACCGTCAATTAACACCAAATCGGGCTTTGGCCATTTCTCCAGGTTCTTACCGCTAAACCGCCGCCGAATCACCTCGCGCATGTGAGCAAAATCGTCATTACCGGGAACTCGCATCTTGAACCGACGATACTCCTCCTTGTTCGGCACCCCATCTTGAAACACCACCATACTGGCCACGTTGTCGGTGCCCTGAAAATGCGAGATATCATAGGCCTCCATCCGCCGTGGCATCCCTTTAAGGCCCAATCGATCCGACAAGCCAACCAGAGCCTGGTCCAGCGTCAGATCAAAGGTCTCCTTGTCACCAAATATCATCTGCCTACCCAGCGCTTCCAAATTCCGCAGCTGATCTCGCCGCTCCCCGGCCAACTCAAAATCCTTCTTTTTGGCCGCCTGCTGCATCTCCTTTTCAAGATCTTTCATCAACTTGGTTTTCTCACCGCGAAAGTACATCATTAGCCGGCGTAGACTACGCTTATAATCACTCGAGCTAATTGCGTTCTCCTCCGGCCCCGGACACAATCCCAAATGGAACTGCAAGCAACCCCGCTTAGGCATTGGGCTCACTGGGTGAGTCACGTACGGGAACACCTTGCGCAGCTGACGCATCGCCTTGCGGATCGCGTCACCGCCACCAGTGTACGGCCCAAAGTAATCGGCTCCATCATCCAGCGGGCGGCGCACAAAACTAATCACCGGCCACTCATCCTTCATCGGAATCCGGATGTACAAAAAATGCTTATCATCACGCAGGTCGATGTTGTACTGCGGCATGTAGCGCTTAATGAACTCGGACTCCAAAAAGAGCGCCTCAACCTCACTATCAACCGTTATCCAGTCCAAGTTGGCAATCTTGCCTACCAAGATCTCGGTCTTTACGTCACGATCCTTGCGAGTCTGGAAATATGAACTGACTCGGTTCTTTAAAATCGCCGCCTTGCCAATGTAAATAATCTTCCCCGCCTCGTCCTTCATAAAGTAGACGCCGGGCTCCTTGGGAAGTTGTTTTAACTTTTCCTTAACCGCTTCGGTAACTTTCATTGACTATATTCTACCATTTAAGCGTGTTATAACAGATGTGCGTACAACTACGAGCACCGAGGTCAAAATGGCAAGCCGTCAGAGCATGTCGAGTGAAGAGCGGAGCAGCATCATTCTAGAAATGATGGATGGCCGGGATATGACCGCCTCAGAACTGCACGCTGAAGTCCCAGTCCTACACGGCAGCAACCGCGGCTACCCAAACGAAGAAACCGATGTCATCTATGGAGAGACCGGCTTTAAGGTATGGAGCTGGCAAACCACCTATCAAACCCTTGAACTGCTTCGTCACAAAGGGATTCTTGACCGACGTAAGGAGTTTGGTCGTTCAAGCGCCCAAAAGGGCCATGGCGTCTGGGTCTACTTTCTCGTGCCGTCCACACAGCTCCAAGGCGAGATAGCCCAGCTTGATCAGCTAATTGAAAGCCAATACCCACAGAAAGACGATAACAATGACTGAAGCTGTCACTATTTCGGTTGAAGATCTTGAGCTACTGATTCGACGAGCCGAGACTCACCCGGCTCAGTTCCCGGAAGGCGGGGAAGAGGCCCTCAATCGAGCGAAAGACGCAATTCGGGTCGCCAAGGAGCACCCGGAGCAAGAAGTCAGCATTCTGTCGCCACCAGAAGTCACCGAGTTTCATCCGCGCGAGGAGGAGCTGAAAGCCTTCTTTGCCCACCCGGCCTGCCGAGAGGTGATCAAGGACTTCCTTCGGTTTGCCGTACTGAGCACCTTGTCCCCAATTGTTGACACCATGGACTTCAGCCACATCGACATTGTTACGTTCGCCAAGTGGATTGTCGACAACGATGAGTGGTACACCGGCCTACTGACCAACTGGCACATTGAGTGATTACAGGCCCGCTTCGGCGGGCCTTCTACTTGTAAAATATATAACTTAATGGTATTGTTACTAATCTTTTACAGATGCGTCTGATCTCCACGCTCGAGTGAGATAGAAACTGAGATAGCTATGGTGAAAGTGGATCCGAGCGGACAAAAGCCGAATACGCAGGGTCAATACAGGGGCACTATCCTCCTGCTGTTTGGAGTAGCTTGCACAGCGATAGTGATGGCCGTCTTGATCATGCGCGCGCCCTACCTCAGCGATGAGGCGAGCGAACAAGAGCACGCAGCACAGATTCAAGCCGATGAACGCGAAAAGCTGGCCTTCATCGAGCAGTATCACCCACGGTGGTACGACGTCGATCCTCATGAGGATTACGATTACGTGACCTACAAGATCGACGTTCGGCGCGGCAATGCCACCAATACCCTGCTATGCAAGGGAGCCGCCGACCTACATCACGGTCACTGGTTCATCAACGCCGACGACAAATGCACCCGAATCAAGGCTAGGGTTGACGGCAAGAAAGACCCTCTGCCAAACGCAGACCCAGCAGCAACCATCACCACCGCCTAGACCCACCGAGGACTCACTTCGGTGGGTTCTCTGTTTTTAACTATGAAATATTATTTTTCTTCTGCTCAGCCATAACGTAGCGAGCCGCTTCGTGCATAAACTGGGTGTCGCTCAGTGGATTGCTCACAACAGTTGGGTGTTTGGCCTCGGGATCATCAGCTGCTTCAGTACGGATAATATGCGCCGCAACCTCGTAAGCCGCTGTCAGCTCACCACGTAATCGGGCATCGGCTAGCAGACTTACCTGATCGCGATACCCCATCTTGTCCATCGACTCAGAAAGCCCTCCAATAAGGGGACGAAGTGGGCTCTTGGATCCAAACGCCCCTTCTTTATTTACTCGATTATCTGGGCGTAACTTGAGCTGGCTTTTCAACCGAGCTATATCTGAGTTTTCCGTTGTCTCACGCAAAAAGCGGAGATAGGACTGAACTATCTCGGGCAGACCCTCCTCAAGCTCATCTGTTACCGGCCGCTCCTTAGATAGAAGCCACTTATACAGTGGGTTATCCTTTTCGCGCTCATCGGCGAACTGAGACTCAACCTTGGCCAGCAGCTCGGCGTTCGCCTCTGGCTTTAATGTATCGTCACTTGGCTGACGTTGTTCGGGTGTCACTTAAGATCCTCTTTAGATATTTACCGGTGTGAGAGCCGGTTACCTCGGCCACCTTTTCGGGCGTACCGCTTGCAATCATAGTACCACCTCCATCGCCGCCTTCGGGGCCCATATCGATAATCCAATCGGAGCTCTTAATGATGTCGAGGTTGTGTTCAATAACTAGAACGGTGTTACCGCTGTCGACCAGGGCGTTAAGTACCTCGAGAAGCTTATTAACATCCTCAAAGTGCAATCCGGTGGTTGGCTCGTCTAGGATGTAGAGCGTCTTGCCGGTGCTACGCCGCGCCAGCTCGGTGGCCAGCTTAATGCGCTGGGCCTCACCGCCAGACAGCGTGGTGGCCGGTTGACCTAAGCGAATGTAACCCAAGCCAACGCTAAACAGCGTGTCGATCTTGCGCTTAACCGATGGAATGTTTTCAAAGAAGGTCAGCGCCTCCTCCACAGTCATATCAAGCACCTCGCTGATGTTCTTGCCCTTGTAGTGAATATCGAGCGCCTCACGGTTGTAGCGCCGACCCTTACACTCCTCGCAGGTCACGTACACGTCGGGCAGAAAATGCATCTCGATCTTGATGATACCGTCACCTCGACACACCTCACAGCGCCCACCCTTAACGTTAAAGCTGAATCGCCCGGCCTTGTAGCCACGCAGCTTGGCCTCGGGCGTAGCCGCAAACAGGTCTCGAATATCGCCAAACACGCCAGTATAGGTGGCGGGGTTGGAGCGGGGTGTTCGCCCAATTGGTGACTGATCGACGCTAATCACCTTGTCGAGATTTTGAGTGCCCTCAATTTCATCATGCTTACCCGGCACATCACCAGCCCGGTGGAAGGTTTGAGCCAGCTTTTTAGCCAGAATGTCGTTAATTAAGCTGGACTTACCGCTGCCGGACACTCCCGTGACGGTCACGAACTTACTAAGTGGAATATCAATATCAATGTTTTTAAGATTATGCTCACGGGCGCCCTTAATCGTCAGCGACTTACCGCTGCCTTTACGGCGCTTAGCCGGCACCGCAATCTCTTTTTTACCGGCTAAATAAGCTCCGGTTAGACTTTTAGGATCATTAATTACGTCCTCGGGCTTACCGGCGCTGACCACCTCGCCACCGTGCTCACCAGCGCGGGGTCCGATATCAATCAACCAGTCGGCGGTGCGCATGGTGTCTTCGTCATGCTCTACCACGATTACGGTGTTACCCAGGTCACGCAGGCGTACCAGGGTTGAGATCAAGCGATCGTTGTCGCGCTGATGCAGACCGATCGACGGTTCATCCAAAATGTAGAGCACACCCATTAGGCTTGACCCAATTTGGGTCGCTAAACGAATACGCTGAGCCTCGCCTCCGGCCAGGGTGTTAGCGCTCCGGTCCAAGGTGAGGTAGGTCAGACCAACATCTTGCAAAAAGCTTAAACGCGCCCTAATCTCTTTAAGAATTTGGTAAGAAATTTTGGCATCACGCTCATTCATTTCAAGACCATTAAAGAAAGTGGCGGCATCATTAATCGAGCGAGTGGTTACGTCCACAATCGACTCGCCAGCAATGGTGACCGCTAAAATCTCGGGCTTGAGGCGCTTGCCGTGGCAGACCTGGCATTCACGCTCGGCCATGTACTTGCCGATATCGCGCCGCACAAAGTCAGAGTCGGTCTCATGATAACGACGCTCCAAATTAGGGATCACGCCTTCGTAGGTAGTGTTGTAGGTTCGTCCACCCGGACCGCGCATTTTTAGCGGCTGGTCACCGGCACCGTACAAAATAATCTTTAAATCCTCTGGCTTCATCTGACTAACCGGTACGTCTAGCGAAAAACCAAACTCTTTGGCCACGCCTTCAAGCAATCGGGTATACCAGGTTACCCGCGCGGTGGTGCGCGACCATGGGCGAATTGCCCCTTCGGCCAGAGTTAGGCGCCGATTAGGGATCACCAGCTCAGGGTCGACCTCTAGCTTGGTGCCAAGGCCGGTACAATGCGGACAGGCCCCGTGGGGCGAGTTAAACGAAAAGTTTCGTGGTGCCACCTCGGGCAGACTAACCTCGCGATGAACCGGGCAGGCGTAGTGCTCGCTAAAGCTCTGGGTTTTGTCCTCATCGGGCTGATTGATGTTAACGATGCCTTCGGCCAAAGCCAGCGCCTGCTCTACTGAGTCGGTCATCCGCTGGCGTGATTCGTCCTCCACCACCATGCGGTCCACCACCGCCTCGATGGTGTGCTTGCGCTTTTTGTCGAGATCGGGGAAGTCGTCGATGTCGATGACGCGGCCGTCCACACGTAGACGTGAGAAGCCGGCCTTTTTAAGATCTGCAGCCACATTACGATGCTCACCCTTTTTGTCGTCGACCACTGGGGCCAAGACCATAATTCGAGTACCCTCGGGCAGCTTAACGATCTGCTCCACGATCTGGCCACTGGTCTGACGCACCACTTCTTTACCACAAATTGGGCAGTGCGGAACACCAACGCGCGCCCACAGCAGGCGCATGTAATCGTAAATCTCGGTAACCGTACCAACGGTTGAGCGAGGGTTACGGCTGCTCGACTTTTGGTCGATTGAAATTGCCGGGCTGAGGCCGTCGATTTGATCGACGTCGGGCTTTTCCATTAAGCCCAGGAACTGACGAGCGTAAGCGCTGAGGCTTTCGACATACCGACGCTGTCCCTCGGCGTAAATGGTATCGAAGGCGAGCGACGATTTACCGGAGCCAGACAGCCCCGTAATAACTACTAGTTTGTCGCGTGGAATCTCAACATTAATGTCTTTGAGGTTGTGCTCACGTGCGCCCCGTACCACGATCTTGTCTTGCATACTCAAACCAATTGTCCCCGCATAAAATCAAGTTAGGATTATACACAGAAAAAGCGGTTTTGGCTAGAGTGCCGCCCATCCAACTTATTACCACCACATCGCAATTGTAAATTTGCACAAATTATGGCATAATGCCGCGCAGGCAGTTCATCGACAACTTCGACAGATTGGAATGACACCATGTCTCCCTCTGAACAGCTCCACATCTGGATCCCGTTTCTCAGCTGGATCTTCGACCACGGCTTTTGGGGCGCCCTCCTAGGCTCCCTGCTGGTCTCGCACATCTGGACTTTCATCTTGGTCGAGTTCGGCGAAGATCGCCACTTCTCTTGGCGCCTCAAAGACAACTGGCTCGGCTACTTCGGCGAGGTATTCCTAGGGGTCGCCGTAGCCTGTCTAGTCAGCACCTTTGACACCCTAGATGTAAGGGTGAGCGAATGGACCCTGGTTGGGGGACAGATTGTCATTCTGCTATTTGCCTTCAGCGTCGGATGGCAGTTTCGCGAAGGCGAGCGTAACCGACCCGAAAACCGCATGCAGGACGAAGAGGCCTGGATGGCGAGTAAGATCCATCACGATCTTTTCGTCATGCCGTTCTTTGTATTCATGCTGCTAGGTTGTGGCATCGCTAGCCTCGCCTTCGCATCGTGGAATTACGAGGAAATGCTCATGAGGGGGTTCTGTTTCGTTTTTCTCTGCTTTTGGTGGCTCTGCATCTCATACGACAAGATACGAGTCGAAAAGCCCAACCCGTACTGGCGCACGCAGGCGAACACCAAGCAGTACCGCCGGTCTCGCTGGCGATAGTGACCACTGCCTCACTCGGCGCCCTTGATCTCATCAATCTGATCGCGCAAGGCAGCGGCCTTCTCAAACTGCAGATTCTCGGCCGCCAGCTTCATCTGATTCTCAAGCTCACTTAGTAAATGCTTGCGCTCATCCTTGGGTATATCATCAATGTTGAACTTCTTAATGTCGTCGGTTTCCGCCGCCTCCTCGGCCTGCATCCGCTCCGACAGTGCCTTTTGAATACCGGCTGGGGTGATACCGTGTTTGTCGTTATAGGCGGTTTGGATCTTGCGGCGCTCCTGGGTAGTATCAATTGCTACCTTCATCGACCTAGTAATATTGTCAGCATACATAATAACTCGACCTTCAACGTGACGGGCGGCCCGACCAATGGTCTGAATCAACGCCGACTGGCTACGCAAAAAGCCCTCTTTGTCGGCATCGAGAATGGCTACTAAACTTACTTCCGGCAGGTCAAGACCCTCACGCAGCAGGTTAATACCGACCACGACGTCATACACACCTTTACGTAGGTCGTGCAGAATATCGACCCGATCAAGCGTGTGCACCTCTGAATGCAAGTATGTCACCTTAATGTTGAGCTCCTGCAGGTACTCGGTCAGATCCTCGGCCATTCGTTTGGTTAGGGTGGTCACCAACACCCGCTGGCCCTTGGTAATGGTCGCTCGAATTTCGGCAATTAGGTCATCAACCTGGTGTTCAACCGGGCGCACCTCAATCTCTGGGTCCAGCAAGCCGGTCGGTCGAATCACCTGTCGGGCCACTTGGCTGGACCGCTCAACCTCCCAGTCGGCTGGAGTAGCTGAGACGTACACCGCCTGGTTTACGTGGCGCTCAAACTCGTCAAACTTGAGCGGGCGGTTATCGAGCGCGCTCGGCAAACGAAAGCCGTACTCAACCAAGGTTTGCTTACGGGCGCGATCGCCGTTAAACATGCCGCGAACCTGTGGAATGGTCATATGGCTTTCATCCACAAACAGTAAAAAGTCATCCGGGAAGTAATCAAGCAGGGTGGCCGGCTGCTCGCCAGGCTCACGGTTGGTTAGGTAGCGCGAGTAGTTTTCGACACCTGCAACATACCCGGTCTGCTCCAGCATCTCCATGTCGTAACGTGTCCGCTGCTCCAAGCGCTGGGCCTCTAGCAACTGACCGTTAGCCTTTAGTTCAGCCACCCGACCGGCCAGCTCCTCATTAATACGCGCAATCGCGTGCTGCAGCTTTTGCTGCGGGGTTACAAAGTGCTTGCCCGGGAAGATCTTGATTTGCTTGGGCTCGGTCAGCACCTCACCGGTCAACGGATCAACCCGGCGGATCCGCTCCACCTCGTCGCCAAAAAACTCAATCCGGTAAGCCGTCTCATCACTCACCGGGAAGACCTCGACCGTGTCGCCACGCACCCTAAAGGTGCCGCGAGTAAAGGCGGTGTCGTTGCGAGTGTACTGAATATCGGTTAGCAGCCGTAGGAGCTTATCACGCTTGCGCACCTCGCCCACCTTAACGTCGACCGTCATGGCGGTGTAATCCTCAACGTTGCCAAGGCCATAAATACAGCTCACCGAAGCCACGATCAGCACATCCTCGCGCGTCAGCAAGCTCATGGTGGCGGCGTGACGCAAGCGGTCGATCTCCTCGTTGATTGAGCTGTCTTTTTCGATATATGTATCGCTCCGCGGAATGTAGGCCTCCGGCTGATAGTAGTCGTAGTAGCTCACAAAGTACTGCACCGCGTTATTGGGGAAGAACTGACGGAACTCACCGTACAGCTGCGCCGCCAGCGTCTTGTTGTGGCACAGCACCAGGGTCGGCTTTTGCACCTTTTGCACCACATTAGCCATCGTAAAGGTTTTACCGGAGCCGGTTACACCCAGCAAAGTCTGCTCTTTGTCGCCACGATCCAGACCCTTAACCAGAGCCTCAATCGCCTGAGGCTGGTCACCGGTTGGCTTGTACTTGGAGGAGAGTTCAAACTTTGCCATATCCTGGCTATTGTACCACATCTATTGACAAAACGTAAGTATTTTGGTATAGTAGTAATTATCTGATTTGGGAGAGATCTCAGACCAGACGCAGTTCCGTTTCACAAGACTTTACATAGCTACCCCTCAACCGAAAGGCAAGCCATGCCCCTGCTCCTGAGGCAGCTCGGGACCTTCATGTTCGGCACCTGGCGCCGGATTGCAGTGAGCAGCACCATCATCGTGGTGCTTTACCTCACCGGGATCTTCTACGCCATCATGGTGTGGCTCGGCGACATGCTGAGCCACATGGTGGTCAGCGTGATCGCCAACCTGTCCTTGCCACTCGTAGCTGCTGCCCTCTTCGTGGCAGCCTGTGGCGCGGGCTACAAGGCCGTCAAATTCTGGTAGCCGACCCCCTCTCGGGGGCCGAACAAGCAGTAAAGAGAAGAACGGAATCACGCGCTCAGGCGTCGTACCAACGACATTCAACCTGAGCGCTTTCTCTTTGGCATTTATTGACGTTTGTTTAATTTTTACGTATAACTGCGTTAGCGTTTTTCGTCTACTCGTACTCGAAAGAGAGCACCTCTCATGTATAATCGACGCCCTATCTGGGATACCCTGGTTGCCATTGGTTTGCGAACCCGGGATAACTACCCGCTGGCAGCAATTCAGGTCATCGGTAGCGCCATCGGGTTAATCTGCGGTCTTCATGCGCTAGCGGCCTACCCGCCAAGCACATCCAGCATGTTCATTTTTGTGATGGACATGATCTTGTCTGTAGCCATTTTCATCATTCTGCATGCCATTGCCGAAGGCATGGGGGCGCAGAAGGAGAACTGGCGCTGGATTTACCTATGGCTGGCCACTACAGCGATAACCAGCCTGACGCTTACTAGCGATTCAAGCCCGGTAGCGACTGGCTTCCTGCTTGTGGCTTTTGCCGCAATGACGCAGTGGTTTTTCATCGTGCAAGGGTGGATCCCCTCTAGCTACGGCAGAAAGAGGCATCGTGGGTAACCTGACCCTGGAGTTTGCAGTTCACTTCATAGCTTCAACGATCACCGTCAGCGCCGCTGCATTTGTGGCGCTTTACTCCCACTTTGCGGGCTATACGATCACTCAAAATCGGCGCGAAAAGCGGTACCGATCAAGTGATCTGCGTCTGATTTTGGGCCGAAATATCGTCTGGCTAATGGGTATGGCCTGGTATGTTTGTCTGTCTTACCGGGACTCCCTAGGGTGGGACGAGATGGATCAACCACCGTTTTTTGCAGTGGTAATGGCGACGGCCGGTTCGATTGCTTTCTACTTTTTTCTACGGAAGCGGAGGCAGTTGCGAAAAGAGCTAGCTAGCGCCGAGATCAAGCTGAGTTCATAAAAAGCGCCCTGCGGAAGTTTCGCGGGGCGTAGTGCTTTCTTATTCCTTATATTTTTTATCTAAGATTTTAATTAGGTCGTCGACCAGCTTAGCCGGGTCATCGTTAAACAGCACGGTATGCCGATTACGTTTGGCGGCCTTTAACACTTCTTTAATCGAATCACTCACCCCACCCGAGCCAGCAACAATGCCAATCGGAGTCTTTTCCTCAAAAGCCACCGCAAACTCTTGCAGTGTGCCAATCCGCCCACCAATCATAACGACCGCATCGGCCGAGCGGATTAAAAGCAGGTCGCGCCCGGTGTAGTCAAAACCGGTACACAAAATGCTGTCGTAGTTTTTAGTTGGCAGCTGGTAGGACTTAACGTGATCGCGACGACTAGAGGCCGGTGAAAAGCCAATTGAAACTCCGCCCACCTGCTTAGCGCCTCCCGCCGCATAGTCTGGCAGCCCGGTGGTTGAGCCGGTTAGTGTAATGTGGCCACGTTCGGCAATTCGCTTACCGGCCTGCTCGGCAAGATTATGAGCGTACTTAACCGTGGTGCCCTTGGCGGCACCAGATACGCAGATCTGGTAGGGATACTGAGCGTGCGGGGGCAGTTTAGCCATTTAAGTTAGGTCCTCCGGTTCAACGATAGCGTTATCGAGCTTGACTAGCAGCTGTTCGCGCAGCACGTCATCGCCCATATACCGCGCAAAGATCTCATTCCACAGCGACTCCTGGAAGTGATACAGATAGCGATCGACATATGGCACTTCGTTAGCATAGCTTAACGCTACATCCATTAAATTAAAGGTGACTACGCCGTCCGGTTTTTTAACCGCCACATAATCCATATCCTGCCAGATACCCATTTCTGGGTCGATTTGGTACAGAATTTTTTCAGCACTACGCCAATGTAGATCCTCTGGCTGCAAATGTGGCTGAAAAACTTCAGGGTGCTGAGCGCTTTCGCCAATTTTACCGTAGTAGCGCTGAATTACTCGCCAATGAATGTCACCATGATCAATCATCTTAACCGATGGCGTATCAGCAATTAAGGTTTCGACGATGGTTTTACCAAAGTTTTTTTCATTTTTGGCGAGGTACTTAAAATAGGCGCTATATAAACGTACCTCGTTGTAATAGTGCAGGGTTAAGGTGATGACCTTGAGCGTAATCGCCTTCATCTCCGAGTGCGGCGGATGCAGGATTGCCACCACGCCAAGCTCCTTGGAGTGCGTGTTGATATGCTTCTTTTTAACGATGAAGTGCTCCGCTACATTACCCCATTTATCGCCATCAAAACGCACCAACTTAATTGGGCGTTCCTCAAAATCACTTGGCTTTAGGTCTTGATAGACCTCATTAAACCGGTTCAGCCAATCCGGCCCCTCGGTAAAGCGAATGGCGATAAACAGCTCGGCTAAATCCTCTTTTTCAATCATTGCTTCAATGTCGGAGTAGCCCAGTCGCTTCATCAGTTCTTGCGGTGGCTGCTTAGCCAACATCTTGGCGGCCACCTTATACTTCATTGCAAAGCAGCTCCGTGGCATATTAATCTGCTCCAACCGGCGAATTGCCAGCGGAACCATCTCGGCCACATTTTCGTGGTGCGTACCGCCAATTGCTTCGGCTAAGTGTTTGTCTTGATCCTTAATTTTAACGGTTAAGGCCGAGTAAAGATCTTCGCCGCTGCAGTCCGAGTTGAGTCCGAGCAGCTTGGTAAAGTTGGCCGACTTTTCCGCCAGCTCGGCGCTCAACTTGGCGTCAGCGCCCTTTTGGCCGGTCCGCTGCTCCAGCTGCTTAAGTGCGTGGTCAAACAATGGCTCTTTGGCCTGTAAAAACTCCGCTAACCTGGTCATTAAATTGAGACTCGTTTAACCTTCATCGTCTTGAGCCGGTTGGTACGCAGAATACCGGTCTTGGCGCCAATTTGCTGTACCACCCCGGTAGAGTTTGCACTACCCAACGTTAGCGCATCCTCAACCGAATCGCCCCGGGCAATTGCGGCAACAAAGCCAGCACAAAAAGCGTCACCGGCACCGGTGCGATCAACCACCTTAACTCGCTTATACTGACCAGCAAAGTAGATGCTTTGACCGTCAGACACATAACTGCCCGCCGGGCCATCGGTTAGCACAATGTAGGGGCAGTACGGCATGGCATTTAGAACCGTATCAACCGGCCGCTCACCCCCAAACACCAACTGCATCTCTTCTTTATTGGCCATTAAAATTTCGACACCCTGCAAATAACTTCGCAGCTTTTTGGGATTGGCTAGCTCTCCCTTACCTGGATTAAAAGCTACCTTCATCCTCTGCTTATGGGCGTGCTGCAGCAGCTTTTTAAGCAGATCCATGTTGCCCGCCAGCGACGAGATATACATCCAGTCGCCCTCCATAATATGACTGCCGTAAAAATCATCGGCCTTTAAGCGAGCCGAAGCGCCGCGGTAGGCTAATATGGTTCGCTCACCGGTATCGGATAGCATAATGGTCGAATAAGCCGTGCCCAGTCGCTCGTCAACCCGCAAATGAGAGGTATCGACACCTTCGCGCTTAAGTACGCGCAATACCTCTGCCCCGGCTGGGTCCTTGCCAATCTTGCCGGCGTAGCTACTACTAAAACCCTGGCGGGCAAAGGTTACGGCCGCGTTCGTAGCCCCGCCCCCGGTATCAAAAACCACCCTATCAAGCTCCAGCTTGGCACCCAGCGGAAACTGTTCAACCAGCGCATGAGATCGTACGTCGCGCTTACCATGAAGCGCCTTACCCATAATAAACACATCCTGAGAGGCCGCCCCGACCGAAACTATGCGGATATGATTGTGAGTGCTCATGACATTATTATACTGTCTATGCTTAAAAATTACAGGTTTTTTAGTCGCGGCTTATCTTAATCTTAAATTAAAATTAGGCTGTTTGCGCCTGCGACTCAACAGCCGCCTCCTCGGACCGATATGAGATAGCATCAAACAGCAAATCCACCTTGTGACCCAAGCGACGATCCATCTCCTCCAATCTAGCCTCAGTTTTAGACATCCGCGTCTCTAAATTCCCAACCCGAATCTCTAAAAGATCAAATCTTTGGTGCATTGCCTGAAAACTGTTATTGATCGATATGGCAAACTCTTCAAGCGCATGGTCGATAATTTTCTTTACGCTTGCGTCAATATAAGTTTTGTCTTCGGTTGTTAGAGCCATAAGTCCTCCGGCTTAGTTTGTGTTAAGCCCACTGTATCAATAAATTATTAAATAATTCTTAACACCTACTCGCGAAGAATGTTTTTAGCTCTGCTAAGTCAAAGAAGCTTCGTAAACGCTATCAACCGTAGCTTGCAACGTGGCATCAAACTCTTCATCTGTCTGATCCACCGATAAGCCTTCGGCGAGCACGCGGCTGAAGCTGGCAATTACATCGTGGTTGCGAGAAAGACGTTCATTTGCCTCCTTAGCGGCGTAGCCACCCGACAAGGCCACCACCCGGATCACCTTTGGATGAGCGGTAAATTCATGGTAGAGATCATCCTCCTCTGGTAATGTTAGCTTAAACATAACCAACTCATCATCACGTAGGCCATCGAGGCCCTCTTTAAGCTCCGATTTGAGGACCGCTTCGATCACATCCTTGTCGGCGGCATGAATATCGACCTCTGGCTCAATAATCGGCACTAAGCCGGCTGCAATTATCTGCCTGGCCAGCTCAAACTGTTGATCAACCACCCGAGCAATACCGTCAGCGTTGTTTTCTTTGATGACCGATCGCATCTTTGTGCCAAAGATGTGCTTTTGTTTAGCCCGATCAAGCAGCTGTGCCAGCTCCGGCATTGGCTTCATAAGCTGAACCCCGTCTACCTCTTCCGCCAAGCCGTTATCAATCTTTAAGAACGGTACGATCTGCTTACTCTGCCACAGAAAGTCGGCTGTATCGAGACCATCTATTTGCCGCTCCATCGTCGCTTTAAATAAAATGGCTCCCAAAATATGCTCCCCGGTAAAGGCCGGACTCTGAATAATCCGGCTACGCATCTGGTGAACCAGATCAAACATCTCATCTTCATTCGAATAGGCATCTTCTGTAATGCCATAGTTCTCTAAGGCTTTAGGGGTGCTACCGCCGCTCTGATCGAGCGCCGCAATAAAACCCTTACCATGTTGAATTCGCTCTAGCTGTTCATGTTGCATATGGGTTTTCCTTTATTTCTTTAAGTTTAGCATCTGCTAAGTGTTTTTGATGAGTTCGTTTGTAGTTTTCGCGACATGTGGCGCGGTCAGCTCAAAGTGCTCCAGCAGCTCATCTGGGGTGCCAGACTCACCAAAACGATCGCGCATACCAACCCGCCGCATCGCCACTGGATGGTGTTCGCCCAGCATCTCGGCCACGGCCCCGCCTAGGCCACCGTTGATCTGGCCCTCTTCGCAAGTGACAACTTTACCGGTTTTGCGGATTGAGGCCAGCAGGGTAATGGTATCAAGGGGCTTAATTACCGGGCAGTTAATCACCTCGGCCTCAATGCCCTTTTTGGCCAACGCCTCAGCCGCCGCCAACGCCTGATGAACCATAACGCCGCAAGCAACAATTGTAACGTCCTTACCCGGTCGGAACACTTGGGCCTTGTTTAGGGCAAACGGCGTATCAGCCGTAGTCAAAACCGGAGTTTTTTCACGAGCCAAACGCAGGTAAGCGCCACCCTTATGGCCAGCAATTGCCAGGGTAGCCTTCTCGGCCTCAATACTGTCGCAGGGCACCACCACCGTCATGTTTGGCAATACTCGCATTAAGGCGATGTCTTCGAGCATTTGATGGGTGGCGCCGTCTGGACCGGTCATTAAACCGGCATGCGAGCCAACAATTTTAACATTAGCTTCATTTAGGCAAACGGTTGTACGAATTTGCTCCCAGTTGCGACCGGGCGAAAACGCGGCGTAACTAGAAACAAATGGAACCTTACCCATCAACGACATGCCCGAACCAACCGTAACTAGGTTTTGCTCGGCGATGCCAACCTCAACAAAGCGATCCGGAAACTCCTTAGCAAAAGCCCCCATCTTCACCGAATCGGTGAGGTCGGCGCACAGGGCTACAACCTGGCTATTCAGCTGCCCGGCCTTAACCAGGCCGCGCCCAAAACCAGCGCGGATTGGCTCTCGCGTAGCGTCCTTGGTAAGCGCCTTGTCGTCTAAATGCATTTCTTTACTCATGCTCGCCTCGAATCCGGCCGCCAAGCGTCCGTAGCTCATGCAGTGCCACCTTGGCCTGCTGAGCCTTAGGGGGCGCTCCGGCCATATCGGCTAGTCCGGGCGGGTTACCATGCCAATGGTAATCATTTTCCATGTAATCCACGTCCTTGCCAGGAATGGTGTGAGCAATAATTACCACCGGGCGATTTTCAATCGCCTTAGCCATGTTGCAGGCATCTATAATTCCCTGCATGCTGTGACCATCAATCTCAATTACATGCCAACCAAAGCTCTCCCACTTGGCGGCGAGATCCTCTAATGGCATCACCTTTTCGGTTGGGCCATCAATTTGGATGTTGTTACGGTCAACAATCACCGTCAGATTACTGAGCTTGTACTTGGCACCAAACATAATTGCCTCCCAGATATTGCCCTCATCCAGCTCGCCGTCACCGGTTAAGCAGTACACTCTCTGTTGCTTAGCCCCATCCATTTTAAGAGCTAGCGCCATGCCACAAGCGGCACTCAGACCTGAGCCAAGCGGACCACTTGTAGTCTCCAGGCCAGGCAGGCGGACGCGCTCCGGGTGACCTTGCAGGCGCGACCCAAACTTGCGCAAAGTCTTAAGCTCCTTAACCGGAAAGTAACCGGCTCGAGCCATAGTTGCGTAGCGTACCGGTACAATGTGGCCATTAGATAGAATTAAGCGATCGCGCTCCGACCAGTCTGGTTTTTTTGGATCATGATTCATAATGCGAAAGTATAGGGCCGTAAAAATGTCGGCCATCCCAAGTGAACCGGCCGAATGCCCGCTACCAGCTTCGACCAACATCTCAATAATGTCTTGGCGAATCTGATTGGCCTGCTTTTCGAGTTGCGGTACCGTTAGTGATTTCATACCGTCGCCCCTATCTGACCGTTGATTGACTCAAAAGCCGCCTTGGGCTCCTCGGCTTGCTGTAAAAATCCACCGGAATACAACACGTCAACTCCTTCAACCGCAATTAGCGAGGCCACTTTGTCATTTACGCCGCCATCAACACTAATTTCGATGCTCGGCTTAAGGTTTCTTACATCACCGACCCGCCCAAGCTGAGTTAAGTCAAACTCACCACCGTTATGGCCAAGTGAGCCGGTAAATATTAGCACGTGATCGGCCTTAACTATCAGCTCACGAGCCGATTCAACCGAGGTTTGGGGTAGAATGGCCACCCCGGCCTTAACACCCAATTCGCGACAGTGCTCAATACAGGCACCGACATCACCCTGCGATTCGGCATGAAAAATAATTAACTGCGGCTTAAGGCTAAGCGCGCTTTCCAGGATGCTAGTAGGGTCCTCAACCATCAGGTGCAGGTCAAGTTCAGCCTCATCATCCCGATGTACCTGGGCTATACCTAGCGTAGCGTTATCGGTAAACTTACCGTCGCTAACATCAACATGGACTCGTACGCTTAAGCTACGGGCTACATCGTACATCTGTTGGTACTCTTCTGGGCTGGTAGCCAGAATGGTTGGCACCACACTAGCCATACAGCTCCTCGATTTGGTCGATTCGACGCTGATGGCGCTCCTCGCCGCTAAACTTTTGCTCAAAGAATACATCCACCACCGCCAGGGCAGTATCAACGTCCAGCATATCGGCCGGTAACACTAAAACATTGGCGTCGTCATCATTCCGAGCGGCTCTAACCTCGGCCGGACTCCAAGCCAGCGCGGCGCGAATGCCACGTACCCGGTTGGCGGCGATTGCCATGCCCTGGCCGCTACCACACACCAAAACACCGCGCGCCGTACCATCATCCTCGCCCAACAGCTTGCTAGTTACTTCGTAGGAGATGGGCGGATAATCATCATTGTCATCTTTGACCTCGCCACCTACCACCGACACGTCATAACCTTTGTGTACCAAGTGTTCACGAATTTGATTTTTTAGCTCATAGCCTCGATGGTCCGATCCGATGAAGACTTTCATTTGATGGTCTTCCCAACATTAACAACCTGTTCGACCAGCCGATTGGAGTATCCCCACTCGTTGTCGTACCAAGCCACCACCTTAACCAAGTTGCCGCCAACCACGTTGGTGAGTGGCAGGTCGACTATGGCCGAGTAACTGTTACCCAAATAGTCACGCGACACTAGCTCAAGATCAGTAGCGGTTAAAATGCCGGCGAAGCGCTCGCTACTAGCAGCATCCATTAACGCCTGATTAACCTCTTCGATGCTGGTGTTCTTTTTACTGACAAAGGTGATGTCGCTGAGGCTCACTACCGGGGTGGGTACGCGCACGCTCATGCCATCAAACTTACCCTTTAACTGCGGTAAAGCTCTGGCAGCGGCCTTTGATGCACCGGTGGTGGTCGGAATAATGTTTTCGGCGGCGTTACGTGCCTCGCGCATATCCTTAGCTGGAGCATCCTGCAGCCTCTGAGTTGCCGTATAGGAGTGAGTGGTGGTCATCAGCGCCTTTTCGACGCCGAACACATCGTCCAGCACCGCCATAACCGGGGCAATACAGTTGGTGGTACATGAGGCGTTCGAGATGATGGTGTCTTTAGCGGTCAGCTCATCTTCGTTAGCGCCGATCACAATGGTTGGGACATCCTCGTCCTTGGCTGGAGCCGAAATCACCACCCGCTTGGCGCCGGCTTTAAGATGTTTTTCGGCATCCACGCGCTTGGTAAAGCGCCCAGTGCTTTCAATCACCACGTCGACTTTGAGCTTCTTCCAAGGCAGCTTTGCCGGTTCGGTTTCGGCCGTAACCGGTATTTTGTGACCCTCAACAATAAGGTGCTTGTCATCAAAACCAACCTGGTGATGGTACAGGCCGTAGTTTGAGTCATGCTTTAGCAGATGAGCCAAGGTCTTGGTATCACCCAGGTCATTAATTGCTACTACCTCAAGATCAGGGTTACCCCAGGCGATCTTAAAGGCATTTCGGCCAATTCGGCCAAATCCATTGATTGCGAGCTTATATGCCATGTTTTTGTTTTTACCCTTACTTGCCTACATCATATAAGCATAGGCGTCTTGGTGCAAGTTTCTGCGAGCGTGCCTTACTGGCTCACCCGCTCAATCGACTCGGTAACGACCTTTTTAGCCTCAGCGGCGTTACCCCAGCCATTAAAGCTAACTTCGGCGCCCTGCCAATCCTTCTTCCAGTCCTTGTAATGAGTGTAGTAGTGCTCAACCATCTTTTTAAAGTTGTCACCCAGCTGGTCGACCTCGGTAATGTGATCCTTGGTAATATCATCCTTTGGCACACAAATTAACTTCTCGTCGCCCTCGCCACCATCAACCATTCTCAGCACGCCTATCGGCCGCGACGGAACCACCACGCCATGTGGCACCGACTCATCAATTACCAGCAAGGCATCAAGCGGATCGCCATCTTCGCACAGAGTTTCCGGAACATAACCGTAGTCGGTTGGGTAGCCCATCGCCACCGGAGTTACTCGGTCTAGAGTAATGTAACCGGTATCCTTATCCATCTCGTACTTATTACGTTCGCCCTGGCGAATTTCTATTACCACATTAACTACGTCGGGAGCCTTTGAGCCGGCATCAAGTTTAGACATCAACGAGTTTCCTTTTTAAGTTTTAGTCGTATTGCTGCTTAGTATACCAAATCAGTAACCGGTTGTACCGTGGTGCGGGTCGAGATAAGCACGGATTGCGAGCGCCGCCGACACCCCTTCGCCCACCGCACTGGCAACCTGGCCAATCGAACCCTCGGTTACATCGCCGGCCGCAAAAACCGCGGCAATATTGGTACGCATCTGTTTGTCCACCTCTACCAAATTACGCTCATCCAAGCTAACCGCCTTGTGTAGCCAGTCGGTATTTGGCAATAACCCGATAAAGACAAACAGTCCATCCGCCTTAAGCGACTCGGTCTGACCTTTGGTGGCTACCGCCACATGATCAAAGCGGCCTTGGCTTGCCACCACTTCGGTGGCCTCAGCTTCAAATTTAACCTCAATGTTGTCTTTTTGCTGAATCGCCTCAACCAAAATCTCCGAACCGCGAAACTCGCTCTTGCGAACCAGCATAGTAATCTTGCGGGCAAACTTAGCTAAAAACAGGCTCTCTTGCAGCGCGGTGTTGCCACCGCCAACCACCACCAAATCTTTATTGCGGTAAAGCGGGCCATCACAGGTAGCACAGTAATGAACCCCGCGGCCCTCCAGCTCCTTTTCTCCTGGTATCTGGAGTTTGCGATAGGCCGAACCGGTGGCGATCAACACGCTGCGTGCCTTAATTACCCCGTCGACCAGCTTTAGCTCAACATGATCATCTGCAGGGCTCAAACCAACAACCTCGGTATTAAGCTTTATCTCGGCGCCAAAGCGCTCAGCTTGCTTTTGCATCCGCTCAGCCAGCTCAATACCACCAACACCATCTGGAAAACCCGGATAGTTATCCACCGTTTCAGTGGTTGCGATTAAACCACCGACAACCCCCTTGTCTACAACGATCGTCTTAAGATCCTCTCGCGTGGTATAGACTGCGGCAGCCAAACCAGTTGGGCCGGCGCCAACCACCGCCACATCATAAAGTGTTTCGGCCATCTATAGCCCCAGCACTGCCTGCAAGCGTGGCTGATCAAAGCCAAGGATTCCCTCTTGGCTGTCGTCGCTTTTAGTGATGACCGTAAACGGCACCCCCATTTGCCCGCTGATTTGAATCATTTCTTGGGCCGCCTGCTCGTCGGTATCAACTCGAACCTCGGTAAACGGAATTTTGTGCTGAGTTAAGTACTCTTTTTCGGCCTTACAGTAAACACAGGTTGAGGTGGTATAAATCTTAATATCTTTGATGTTTGGCATATGGTTCTCCTTACCTCTATTATACCGAAGCGCGCAAGCGGCGTGACGGCTTAAGGCGAAGCGGGCGCCGTAGTAACCCCTGTAGCAACAAGGTTTGAAGCGCCAATATAAGCTTATAACCGTTAGGTACTCTAATCCGCTTTTGGCGCAATCGTATAGCCGGGTAACGCTGCAAGCGATGAAGTAACTCCCAGTAGTAACGGGTGGCCACCGCTACCGCCACCCTGCTGGCCCAAGGCAGCTTATTCAAACCGTCTAAAGCCTCCTTAAAATCACCAATTATGTCTTGTTCAGCCTTTACTTTAGCTAAATCGTCAAAAGTATCAAACTCAACCGCTGGGAAATAAATTCTTTGACGGTCGTTGTAGTCGCTAGCGAAATCGCGTAAAAAATTAACCTTTTGAAAAGCCGATCCCAAGCTTTGTGCCGCCGGCATTAGCTTAAGGTAAGCCTTATGCTCAACAAATACCCGTAAGCACATCAATCCAACCACCTCGGCCGAGCCATAGATATAGCGCTCATACTCCTTTTGACTGTAGGAACGCTTGGCAATATCCATCTCCATGCTCTCCAAAAAAGCTTCGGTTAATGTTGCGCCAATTTGATAACTACGCATCACCTTAATATATGCTTGAACCACCGGATTGATTGACGTGCCCAGCAGGTTGGCGGCTTTGAGCTCATGACGCAACCGCCGCAGCAGCTCGGTAGCAGTAGCCGGCGGAAAACTATCCACCAGCTCATCGGCTAGGCGCACAAAGCCGTAAATCCCATAGATAGCCTGTCGCTGTCGCCGTGGTAGCAGCTTCAGCGCCCACCCAAAAGAGGTGGTGTAGGTGTGTGTAATTGCAGCGCTAGCGGCCGTCGAGGCCTTATCATATATAGCCTGGTCGGCTAGCTTCACTTTTGCCGGCTCACCGTAAAGGCCATGATTTCGGCCAGCGCCTCTTTGGCCGGAGCCGCCAGCGCCAGACGATCAAGAGCCTGCCCGGCCTTGGTGGCATAGCTGGCCGCTAAAGCCTGGGTTTTGGCATGCGCCCCTGTCACCTCCAAAATCCGCTTCACCTCCGCATGGCCTTCTACGCTAACCTTTGGGTCGCCAAAGTGTTGCTCAAGTACTGCCCGCTGGTCGGCATCAGCCAACTCAAAACCATACTGCATTAAAATGGTCCGTTTGCCCTCGGCCAGGTCACTGGTAACCGGTTTACCAACCTTTTTCTCATCCCCAAACATCCCTAAAAGATCATCGGTTAACTGGAAAGCACACCCTACCGGAATGGCCAAATCGTGAATTGCATTTAACTGCTCTTGGTTGGCGCCCGCCAAAATCGCACCCAATTGCATTGGCGCGTCAAAACTGTAGGTTGCCGTTTTGTAATGCAGCACCTGGTGCAGACGGTGTTCGGTTACCTCGCTAGCATCACCTAATGGCAGCAGCACGTCGAGCACCTCGCCGCCGCTAACCTCGAAGATCATTTGGGTCATACGCTCGGCCGCTCGCACCTTGGTTGAATCATCAAAGTCTGATTTTAGTATCAGCTCAAAGGCCAGTCCGGCATTGGTGTCGCCCGCCATCAGAGCGATGCCGTCGGCAAAATGGCGAGCCTCTTGCGGCGACAGATTGCGGCCAAGTAGTTCGCAGTAACGACCGGCAATATTAGGACCACCATAACGAGTGGTGTCTCGATCAATAATATCGTCGTGTATCAATAGAAAGTTGTGATACAGCTCCTGGCTAGCTGCCATATCTAGTGCCGCGCCAAGGCGGTCGCCCCCGTACCCCGCATAAATTAAGTACATCAAATAGGGGCGAATTCGTTTGCCCCCTCGATTCACAAAAGCTGCCATCTCCTCGATCAGCTGGGCATAGCTAGCATCGATTTTGGCAGCCTGACGAGCCTTAGCGGCATAAAGTTTAGCTAAACGCTCATCCACTAAAACTCGGAACTCCGATTTGGTTAGTATCTGGCTGTCTTGAAGTGTTTTATTCATGATTATTTCTTTATATCACGCATTATGCGTTCTGCCACCAATTTACCACTCAATAATACCATTGGCACACCCGATCCAGGGTAGGTGCTCGCACCAGTAAGATACAGCCCACTAACCCCCTTAACATAGTTATGCGGGCGGAAATACCCAGACTGCCCCAAGGTATGAGTTAGCCCAAAGGCGGCACCATCCGGCAGGTTGTATTTGGTTTTAAAGTCGTGAGGACCAAACACCACCTCAGTTTCAATTGACCGGCTTAAGTCAACCCCAAATCTTTGCTTTAGAGTTGTTAATACGTGCTGTCTTAAGCGTTTTTCGGCCTGCGCCCAATCAACCTTGCCGGTCAAGTTTGGCACCGGCACCAAGGTGTAAACAACATGCCTACCCTCCGGGGCCACCGTCGGGTCGGTTTTAGTAGGTACGTGGGTATAAAAGGCTGGGTTTTCTGGTAGTACGTTTTGGTTGAAAACTTGATCAAAATTGGCCTTATAGTCTTGGCTGAATACCACATTATGGTGCTCTAAGTTTGATACGTCTGCGTTAACTCCCCAATAAAACAGCATTGCCGAATAAGACTGTTTAAGCTTAGATAGTCTCCGGTCGCTCATTTTAGGCCGCTCAAGTGGAGTCAAAAGTTGATTATAGGTGTAGCTCAGATCGGCATTTGAAATCACAATATCTGCCTTCACTCTTTTGCCCGACTCTAGTTCGATCCCGGTAGCCCGGCCAGATTCAACCACAATTCGCTTAACCGGAGCGTTAAGCTTGATCACCCCGCCCATCTCACCTACCAGCTTAGCCAGCGCTCGAGGTACCTGATGCATTCCACCCTTGGCGTACCAAATCCCACCAGCCGTCTCCATGTACGCAATAATTGCATAAATTGCTGGGGCGTCGTAGGGTGAGACACCCAGATACATTGACTGAAAACTAAACGCCTGGCGCAAGCGTGGGTCGGTAAAGTAGCTACCAACCAAGCCGTATAGACTCCGCAGACCGCCATGTCGCAACAGGTTTAAACCGCTTACTGGATCGATAAAGTCAAATAGCGAGTCAAAATTCTTATCGATGTAGCGATCTCGGCCCAGTCGGTACATCATCGCCAGCTTGGCAAAAAAGCGATGGAACTGTTGCGGTGCGGCCGGATCGATTGCCGCCAACTCCTTGGTTAGCTCGGCTAGATTACTGGTAAGCACCATACCGCTACCATCGGCAAAAGCAATCCGATAATTGGGATCAAGCTGCTGGAGCTCAAGATAATCACCCATGTTTTTGCCGGCGACTGCAAAGGTCTGCTCAAGCACATCGGTCATCATTAAAAGCGTTGGGCCGATATCAAAACGGTAGCCGTCCTGCTCAATTAGCTGCGCCCGCCCACCAGCTAAAGACTCTTTTTCGTACAGCTCAACTTGGTAGCCAGCAGCTAACAACCTAATTGCCGCACTTAACCCGCCGAGACCGGCACCAATAATAACAACTTTTTTAGATCTGCCTTTTGCCATATAAATCTTGCCCTATGCTACCATAAATTTATTAATGGCTAACTTTATCTACCTTATTACTCTTGTCGTCTCTCTGGGCGGCCTGTTCTACCTCGATTACCGATATCGACTGGCTTTTTTTACCCAGCCGCAACTAACCACCCGCGTCGTTGCGATCAGTGTTCTATTCTTTTTAGTCTGGGATGTAGTTGGGATTTTAGTAGGAATTTTTAGCACAAACCAACGTTATGTTAGTGGTGTTAGTCTCGCTCATCCCAATCTCCCGCTTGAAGAACTGCTGTTCTTAACCCTGCTTAGCTACCTTACGCTTTTGATTTGGAGATGGCGCACCCAATGATGGTTTATTTTTTAGTATGCGTTCCATTTTTAATTATTAGCACAGCCGTAGCCTTGATGGCCGCTAGACAACAGCCGCAGTTTTTTCGCCAGCTCGTCTGGGTGGTAATACCGCTGATTTTACTCACCGTTATCTTTGACAACCTGCTGACCGGCCTGCCAATTGTAAATTACGACTCCAGCCTCATATCTGGTATTCGTATTGGTTCGGCGCCGATTGAGGATTTATCCTACACCATTGCCGTCGTTCTACTCGTACCTTCCCTGTGGATACTGCTCGGCCGTGATTAAACGAATTAAAATTTTACTGCTAGCATCCCGTCCTTTCTCTTGGGTTAATACCGCCTTTCCGTTTGCGGCAGCCTATTTGCTGGCAGGAGGTCAGCCTGGGCCGTTTTTTACTGTAGGCTGTCTGTTCTTTTTATTCCCGTTTAATCTACTGATGTACGGCGTCAACGATGTTTACGACTACGAAAGCGATATTCTTAACCCGCGCAAAGGAGGTATTGAAGGCGCTAAGATACCCAAGCCTTACCATCGCTTTGTTTTAGGCGCTTCAACAGTGATTTGCTTACCGTTTGCATTATATTTAATCACCGCCAATTTAATTGCTGCTTTAATTTTAGCCCTACTCTTAATCGATGCCGTCGCGTATAGCGCGCCGCCGCTTCGCCTTAAAGAAAGACCTTTTATCGACTCGGTCAGCTCAAGCTTTCACTTTGCCGGACCGGCGCTGTTTGGTCTAATGGCTGCTGGCTTCAACCAGCAATTGGTACCGGCTATTCTAGCTTTATTCGTGTGGGGGTTGGCTAGCCATGCCTTTGGTGCGATTCAGGATATTGAACCAGATAAGCAGGCTGGAATCGGCTCAATCGCTACCGCTCTTGGACAAACAGCCACTAGCTGGTTATGTATTGCCTTGTTTGTCTTGGCAGCAATAATAACCTCGACCTACGGGGCGGTTAGCTACATTTTGCTTGCAGCGCTTTCGCTGTACCCCTTGAATGTGTGGTGGTCCTGGCGAACCAAAAACTTTAATCAAGGCTGGCGACGCTGGATGTGGCTTAATTTACTGTGCGGTTTTGTCTTTACTCAAATTGTCTTGTGGCGCTGGTACGGCTGGTAGCTGTTCAATAATCTCAACCAGCTTAGCTGGAGTAACATCAACCTTTTGGAGGTATTGAGTAACCCCAAGGCTCTGTGCTTCTTTAATGATATTAGGGTTATCGATGTTGCTAAAACCGATGATCTTGGTCTGAGGGTACTGCTGAGCAATCTGCTCGTTGCGCAACATCTCCAGACCGGAGGTGCCCGGCAGCAGCATATCCAAAATAATCACCTCGGGATGATTTTGCTTAATCAGGGCTGCCGCTACACCGGCATCCGGTGCCTCATACACGGTGTGTCCGGCTTTAACCAGGGCGTAGGTGTAGGCGGTGCGAATTTGACTATCGTCTTCTAGAATCAGTACTTTTGACATGCGTTGCTCCTTGGAATCAATTATAAGCATAAAAAATCCACAGCCGCTATACTTATTGGCATGAAGCAGCCAACCGTAGTGCCAATTACCGCTCTAACCGGCTTTTTAGGATCCGGAAAAACCACCTTGCTGGGGCAGATCTTAAACAACCCGCACGGCTACAAGATCGGGGTGGTGGTTAACGATTATGGCGACATTAATATTGATGCCGAACTGGTTAAGGAGCAAAGCGATGATCTCCTTGAACTTACCAATGGCTGCATGTGCTGCACGCTTGACTCGCTTGACCTTGATGAGGCTATTGAACAGTTCACTCACCCTAGCAGCCCGGTCGACTATATTGTAATCGAGGCCAGTGGACTAGCCGAGCCAGCTGATTTAACCGCGGTTTTAAGGCGTGCCTGTGGCGATCATGCCCGACTAGATGCCGTGGTGGCAGTGCTTGACGCCGCCAACTACGACAGTAATCCCGACTCAATTAAGCTAGCTAAAGAGCAGGTTGAGCACGGTGACTTTGTGATTATAAACAAAGCCGACCTGGTAGACCAAAAACGTTTACGACAGGCTCAAGACTTTGTTAATGGCATTAATTCACGAACTCGGTCTATTGTCACCGAGCAGGCCAGGGTTGATGTACGCCTGCTACTCGACCAAGAGATGCATGATCACGATAAGAACATTAGTCATCAGAGCGATGATGGCCATCACTCCCATCAGCACGTCCACGACCACTACTCTACCTTTAGCTTTGAGCCTAACCAGCCGCTGGATCCAGCACGGTTTCAAAGGTTTGTTAATCAACAGATCCCGACCAACCTTTATCGTGCCAAAGGCTTTGTAGATTTTGGAACCAAGGGTGAGGGGCGTAAATATCTATTCCACCAGGTTGGCCGTCGGGCCGAGTTAAGCTGGGACGAATGGGGAGCATCAACCCCCAAAACTCGGCTGGTCTTTATTGGACGAGATCTAAGCAAAGCCCAGATAGAAGCTCTTTTGCAGGACTGCATTGACCCCAGCCCATCCACGGCTATCCGGCAGCCATTAATTGTGCCGCGCCGTTCCTAGTGATTTAATTGTGCATTTTGCCATAGACAGTGAGCGTTCTGTATGGAAATATATTAAGAGTTTTGCATAAGATCTTGGTCTAATGTAGGGTAGATGTAGTTTAAGTGGGGAAGAACGATGTCTTATAAGTTGCAGCGATTTGTCGCTATTGTATTTAGTTTTATTTTGGTACTAGCACCTGGCGTAACCTTGGCTGCGAGCAGCGGCCCGCGTGACGCCGATGCTAACGCCATGATTTATAATGGCGCCTACTCGACTCAAGAATTGATTAACAAGCTTCAAAACGGTGATGGTCAGCATAGCGGCCAGTCGATTCGACATGAGTTTACCAGCCGCGGCGTCAGCATGGCCGAGCTTAAATCCGACAACATGGTTAACGGCACCGTAACCAAAAGTGGTCGGGTGATCGTGGGTGACAAAACCGTGGCAACCGGCGCTCGCAGCTATGGTCGGCAAAACATTGCCGGCTCTAAAAAAGATGGCAATCTGTACGTTCGTTCTACTGAAGTTTCGTTCCAGAGTAGCTCGCTAGCAGCCTTTGTCTACATGAAGGACGGAGTGTTTCAGTTTGCGGTTATTAAGGCCTGCGGCAACTTAGTCCAAGCCAAAGCGGTAACCTCCGCACCTGCCAAAAAGGTTCAAGCCAAGCAGCCCGCACCAGCTCCCCAAGTGATTGTGGTCCAGCAGCAGCAACAGCAGCAAACCGCCCCTGCTCCTGCGCCCGCTCCGGCTCCAGCACCACAACCGGCACCAGCTGCGCTACCTAAAACCGGTGACACCGGTGGTTTAGCCGCCGCTTTTGGCACCGGCATCATGGGATACACCGGCTGGCGATACCGTCGCAGTCGACGAGACTTAGCCGCCTCTTTTATCAACCGCTAGACTAGCCTAATACCAGTGGTGGGCCAGCCAGAACTGCCATGCCTTAGTCGGCGTGCCATAACGCTGCTGAATATAGTTAAGCCCCCATTCAATCTGACCCTGCGGGCTCATGTCCTTAATTTTTGAACACGGTAGCGCCTGTGGAATACCACAAGCTCCGCTTGAGCGATTACGGGCCGCCGGGTTCCAGTTTGACTCGCGCGTCCACAGCGCTTGAAGCGCCGGCCAATGCTCATCGCCAAACTGCACCGCGTTAAGCGAACGGCCCAAGGCCATTGAGCTGCCCGATCCCAATGGGATAGCCGTTGTCGCCGCCGCTTTTGGCGTGGACTGCGCCGAGGCCACCGACCCGCTACCGTCGCTACCAGGCAGCTTGGTCACACCAGACCAACCGCTTGGACGAACCGATTTTCTGGTATTAGCAGCCGCCTTTTGGACCGGCGGCTGCATCTTAGGGCTAACCTGCAAGCCCGGCTGGCTGTCGGCACGGCTAGAACCGCCGGCAAACACCGAGCCAAGACCACTCGCAATCATTACGATCAGGATCGCCATTAGGCTGCGTCTATATAGTTTTGGGTGATGAAAAGCAAACCGCTCCATCCGGACCTCAGTTAGTAATCTACAATCGTACAATGTTTTATTGGCTTTATCAAGCCAAAAACGCTTATGCTAAAGCCAAAACGGCTGTGCTCGATAAAAAATAAAGTACAAGGTACTATATTGGGTATGACAAACTTACAGACCACCCCGGTATTTAAGAGCCTGTTGGAGTGGGCGCAAGCGACCTCCCAGTCTAGCGACAGCACTCAGCCAGTCGATGGACAGGCCTACAATCAACCCGGCCAAAATATCTTCACCCAAACCATAATCAAACTGCCCAATGGCGGTCAAATTGACCTCAAGTTAACTTTGCCGCAGGCTAGCTCAGACTTTGAGTGGCTTGCCGAAATTACCGTCGACGATACCTCCACCGGTGAGTATAAACACTACCTATTGCGCAAAGCCGGCGACATTGTTGAGACCTATGGCAAGCAAGTTATTGACGTCAGCGAAGCTGACGCTCAAGGCCTACTTGATTATTTACGAGCCATTAAGGTGGTTAACGCTTAATCTCGGTAACGCCCCAGTGCGCCGCCAGTTCAGCCAAACTGCCCTGGCTGATTGCCTCCCTAATTTGGCCCATCAACTGAAATATAAAATGTAAGTTGTGCAATGTCACAAGTCTAGGACCCAAAGCCTCGCTGGTGGCAAACAGGTGTCGAATGTAGGCACGGGTGTGGTTTTGACAGGTAAAGCATCCGCAAGTCGGATCGATTGGCTGGTCGTCATCTTGGTACTTAGCGGCGGCCACATTCAAACGAAACTTGTTTTGGGCGGTACCTCCAGATTCAGGCGCGATGTAGGCCGCACCATTACGAGCCATTCGAGTTGGCGCTACGCAATCGAAAGTATCCATACCGCGAGTGACTCCGGTAAAGAAGTCGGCGATTTCACCTATGCCCAGCAAATGACGCGGCCGATCTGGAGGCAAAAACGGCGTTGACCACTCAATAATATCGTACATATCCTGCTTGGTACGGCCCAGTGATCCGCCAATCGCGTAACCCGGAAAGTCTAAATCTGCCATAAACTTGGCACTTTCTTCGCGCAAACCCCTATAAGCGCCGCCCTGAACGATGCCGTAAAGCGCCTGGGTGCTCCGATTGGTCCAGGCGTCCCGGCTGCGTTTAGCCCAAGCGTGAGTCCGCTGTAAGGCTCGGGCGGTGTAGCGCTCATCGTGGAGCGGCGAGGTGCATTCGTCAAAAGCCAAGATAATGTCAGCCCCGATCTGCTGCTGCAGCTTAACCGCGATCTCGGCGGTTAAGCGGTGACTCGAGCCATCAAGATGCGACTTAAATGACACTCCATCATCATCCACCTTCATGAGCTTTGGCTTGCCGCCCTTGCGTTCCTGACCGGGCTCATCCGGGAAGATATTGCTCATCTTACTCACCCCGTGCTCAAGCCCAAAGCCTAACGAAAACACCTGGAACCCACCGCTATCGGTAAAGGTCGGCCCCTGCCAGCCCATAAATTTGCCCAAGCCGCCAAAACGCTCGATGCGCTCGGTACCCGGGCGCAAATATAAATGATAGGTGTTAGCCAACACCGCTGGCGCCTGCAGCTTATGCAAATCAGCCACATCTAGTGTTTTAACCGTAGCCTGCGTCCCCACCGGAATAAAAGCCGGTGTCTCAATCGGCCCATGAGGCGTATTAATGGTGCCGCGACGGGCGTCACCGTCGGTAGCATGCACAACAAAGCTAAAGTTTGAGTCTAATTTCACGACGGTAATTGTACCACGGTTTAGCCCATAAAAGCCGTTAACTATAAAACGACCCCGAAGGGCCGCTCTATAGTTAGTCGTTTAACGCTTACTTAACGTCTTGGACTTCCAGCTCGAGGCCCTTTGATTCGCTAAAGACCACGTTCAAGACTGCGGCTGCAATCACGCCCTGCACCCAGCCAAAAACGAACCCTACTAGCGGCAGGATAAACACGGCAAACACTGCCACGCTCAAGCTAATACCCATCTTAGCTAGCCAGTCGTTGTTACTGCCCAGAATGCCAGCAACCGCCGAAAAGCTAACCAGTAGACCGTATACAAAGGCAATGATTGCCTGAGTAAAGCCGACCACCTTACCAAATGAGGCGACCCCTATTTTGTTGACTTGAATCTTTCTCATAACCCTACTCCTGGCCGCCCACAGTTAATTCTTATGCACTTTTACAATATGGCTCGCCAGGAATAATGTCAACTTTTAACAACTAGGCTGTGACTACTTACAATAGTCGCTGGTGCCAGCCGGCTGACCATTACGTACCGGCAATGCCTTGATGGCCGTTTTGTCGCTACCGGTCAGGTAGTCAAACCAGCACAATGCATAAAAAGACTGCTCTTTATCTTGAATTCGTAGTTGATCGGTCTTATACAGATCGGTTTTGGATGCATCGTTTGGCTGCCGCAAATCGTACACGCCAAGATCAAAGAACACATTTTTACCCTGGCGTATGCCCACTTCGGTGGCAATCATGGTGCCTTTTTTAATTAACGGATGATCACGAAACTTCTCGGTACGACTATCATCCGGCTGAGGCTGCGGTAGTTTGTCGGCATAAGCTTGAAACTCCGGAGTCAGGGTGGCTAAATGATCCAATCGGTACATCACACCACACGAGTCCATAAAATCAAACATATACTGAACCTGCCCTTCAACCAGATAGCGAGAGCCTCGATACAAGTAAGCATCGCGAATAGCCGATACCGTAATCATATTGTTGGTTGAAGGGTCGCCGCCCAGCCCGCCGTGAGGCTTAAAGTCGCCCCCTCTAACCTCTCCAGGCAGTAAAACCGAGTTAACCTTGGTCACATCCACCGGTGATGCAATCGTTAGCGGATTTTCACATTCCGGCGCCTTGCCCATCGCCTTCCAGCTGTCGCCATTAAAATCCCACTCCACCAAGCCATTTGAGTTACCGGTTATACCATTTAACGCTTGAGAGGGACTCTTTTTGGTGATAAACATCCAGACCACAAACCCCAGTACTGCGACGACAGCAATAATTAAAATAACCTCAATAACGTAAAAGCCACTTTGCCGCCGGAGTTGGGTGTTCATAAAAATATTCTATCCCCGCCTCCCCCAAACCGCAATAGTGCTTATGTTTAATACTATCAGCTACTGAACACAGGCATTTTACGTCTAAAGTATACTGAATCTATGGCGAGAAGACGCTACAGTAAAAACAAAGTTCAACAAACCAACCACTTATTGCTATTTTGGGTGATTGTATTGGTGGTCGTGGTTATGAGCGTCACCCAAACAACCAGCCTAATTGAACTTACAGGCTTATTTGTCGCGATCATCCTTGCTGTAGGATTAACCGTAATCGGCGTTTCCTACATTATCCAGCAGCGGCGTAGCCAGAAACGCCTGCAGGCTCTTCGACTACTTCGGCTTGATGATGTCGACCGAATGTCGGGTATTCAGTTTGAAAAGTATGTCGCCGAGCTGCTTAAATACCAAGGTTATAGCGTTAAAACAACACCGGTTAGCGGTGATTATGGAGTTGACCTTGTTATTACAAGAAATAAGGTTCGGACCGCCGTTCAATTAAAATGCTACTCAAAAGCGGTGGCTCAAGAAGCAGTCAGAGAAGCATTTTCCGGTATGGCTCACTACAGATGCACAAAATCAATGGTCATCACTAATAATCAGTTCACGCCACACGCTAAAGCTCTAGCCGCCTCTAATAAATGTGAGCTGGTTGATCGAGATCAGCTAGCTTTGTGGATACTGGATTTTTACCAAGCTCCTTAAAAGATCCAAGGTTGCTATTTCTTCCTTAAATTCAATGAAATAATCGAACCATACCCTAGATATATGACTGCAATCATAATTGGTATCAATTTATTACCATCAATACTCTGGTTTAGGCCCACAAATCCAGCTATGACTACAACTCCGAATACTACACACATCAGACCGGTAACCAGTGCTTTTATCCAGGTAGTTTTGACCAGCCTCATCAAAATAACTACCGAGAGCACTACCAGAACTGCTGCTATGGCCATTGATATTACCGCCGGCATAATACCCGGCTCTTTGGGGCAGCCTTCCGGTATAATACAGGGTTCAATATACTGCCCCTTCAGACTCTCCGCCTCTCGGTTATATAGGTAATCAAATATAATTGCGCCAGATACAAAAAGCAGAATGGTTGGCGCTATCGCAAAAACCAACCCATAAAATATTTGTCTGCTCTTACCCATACGACGATTATACAATAAGTTTTCTGACTATAAACATTAGCTCATATTATTTTGACTCAAAAAGGTCTGTCTAGATAGTGTCAGCTCACTCACCTATCCTAAAAGCATCAAGCCGTTTGAGAAAGGATATCCTTTGACAATCAAAAAGCTGCGGCGCAACCAGCACGAGCTGGCCGAGGAGATCCGCCAGTTTTGCCGGTCACAAGTTGATCTGTGGAACCAGCTTCCGTGGCTGGTACTGCAGGCGCAGGGGCGGACCGGTTGGGGCCCCGGATATGAGTACTCCGTGGGAATGATGGTACTAGAATCACTTAACGCCCACGGCTACCACATTGGTGGCGTCGACCTAGAAACCGGTGAGCTGATTTACGCCCCAAAGAGCCAATCGGACATCCGCCCCATCACCGATGACGCCCAGATACTTCATATAGACCTGGAGGAGCTCGATGCCAAACCAATTCTGAAGCAGTATATCGAGCTCTCCCAAGAGGAAACCGGCTCCTATTACAACTACGAAGAGCAAGAGAAGCAGCGCCAAGCATTAGCCAAGCGCTATCACCTGGCGGCAGGAAAGCCTTACCGCCGCAAGACACCGTTCAAGGTGGTTGAGGACTACCTGGGGTGAGACAAACTATGACCGGGCTTTAACAGCTCGGTCATAGTGATACTGCGCCTCAAAATAAGCCCAGCTATGCCGCAACAAATCTCGTAGGATGCTTTCGCTCAGCAAGTCCAATATAGTGATTCAAATACCCCCACGCCGTTACCAGTTCATTATCGCGCATAAACGCTATGGGATCGCCAATATCAGGTTCCTTTAAAGAAAAACCTTCTGGCTGTTCGTGCTTACCGCTGAGCGTCGGCTCCTTGAGCTTGGAGTCAAAAATCATATTCTGGCCATCCCCATACTTAAAGCTAAGCTCGTTATTATTGGCTGCAACTACGCCAAGTTCTGTATCGCTATCATATGACGTTACTATTCCTATTTCCATCTTACCCCCTAATTTTTTGTTAATGCTAGTAAAATTATACCATTCAATAATTCCTGGCTGGGGCGGTAGGATTCGAACCTACGATCTCTTGAGCCAGAATCAAGCGCCTTACCACTTGGCCACGCCCCATCGAGTTTTAACCTTAGGAGTATAGCAAGAGAAGGGGATTTTCTCAATCCCCTAGCTCCAACTTGAATCTGGCTTAAAGCTTTTAGTCGCCGGTGCGATTACGACCAACCAGCTGCAGGTGTTTGATTGAATCGTTCATTAGCTGCTGGTAGAACTCCTTGGCATCCTTAACCAAGCCGGCCGTCTCGTCATCCTCTAGGCTTTCGCCAACACCCTCAATTAACGCCCAGTGCACAATGGCGGCACCGGTAAAAAAGCCCAGCCATTCATAAATCTCGGTCAGCTCATCCCAGCTGTCACCAATGTAGGTATCGCGCATAGTGCGAAGCTTTTTGTTGGTGGCTTCGGCCTTTTTAAGGGTGCTTTCGCTGGTGCCAGCCGCCAAAACAATAGCTTTGATTCGATTAGCGTGATCGGTGCTAGTATCTTTGAGCTGTTGGATCTGCTCGTCGCTTCGCTCCTTGCCAATTGCTTCAAGAGCGCGATCAACCGTGTCATTAAAGGTTTCGGCAAAAGCCAAAACCTCTCCAAATTTACGCGCTGCAAAATCATTCATTTCTGGCATACCATTTTTCTCCGGTTAGAATTTTAATTTGTTTAATATTTAGTCTTGGACTCGCTATATCGACGTTCGACTTCGTCCCAATTTACCACATTCCACCAAGCGTCAATATAGTCTGGGCGCTTGTTTTGGTAATGCAAATAGTAGGCGTGCTCCCACACGTCTAGCCCTAGGATTGGAATGTGACCATCGCTTAATGGGGTGTCCTGGTTGGCGGTTGAGCAGATATGCAAGCCGTCGGTATCGACACACAGCCAAGCCCAACCACTGCCAAATCGGCCGATGGCAGCTTGTTTAAATTGCTTCTTAAACTCACCTAAGCTGCCAAAGGCCACATTGATAGCCTCGCCCAGCTCGCCGGCCGGTTCGCCTCCCCCGTTAGGCGACATCACCTGCCAAAACAAGCTGTGATTAGCGTGGCCTCCCCCATTGTTACGTACCGCCGACTGAACATCTTTAGGCAGATCACCGAGATTTTTAAGCAGCTGCGTGATGTCTTTTTGCGCTAAGTCGGGTTGACTCTTTAGGGCATCATTAAGTTTCTGAACGTAGGTCGCGTGATGCTTGCTGTGGTGAACCTCCATGGTTCTGGCATCAATATGAGGCTCAAGCGCATCGTAGCCGTAGGGTAAATCGGGTAAAGTAAACATCGCCGCTCCTTTTTAGTCTATTGTACACTAGGGTATATGAGACCGTTAACCCGTTGGCGTATTGGCAACCAACTACCATATGGGCCGGATCGCTTAATGAAGCTGAATGTTTACCGAGCACCTGGGCCGCCACCAACTCAACCGCTCCCGGTGGTGGTTTTTTGGCATGGAGGCACATGGAAGAACGGCGGTCTATGGCGCTACGGCTTTGTTGGGCGGGCTTTAGCCAAGATGGGAGTCGTAGCGGTATTGGTTGGATACCGTAAGTACCCTCAAATACGCTACCCGACCTTTGTTGATGATGCTGCGCTAGCGATAAAATGGGTCGACGAGCAAATTAGCGAGTATGGTGGCGACCCTCAGCGGGTTGTGATTGCCGGACATTCTGCCGGCGCCCACACTGCCAGCGCCCTGGCTTACTTGCCTGGTTACTGGGAGAAAACCGGGCTTTCTCGCCAAGTCCTTAAGGGCTTTATTGGCCTGTCGGGCCCGTACGATTTTTATCCACGTCCCGATCTCCAACCAATCTTCCCGCTTAAAGATCTATCTGAACCCTGGCGTATTGGCAAGCAGCTGCCTAGCACGCTCTCCCCCGCCCTAGTTGTTCACGGCTACTTTGACCCAATTGTAAAAATTGGTTACGCCAAAACCTTTGTTCAACGAATCAAGTCGGCAAATGGGCGAGTTGCAGCCCGCTATCTGCCCATTGAGCACATGCTAACCCTGTTCAGCTTTGTCTGGCCATTAAGGCTTTTACCCCGATCGCCTTGGCGCTCCTGCCGAGCCTTTGTTAGGCAAGTTTTTGAACCAACGCTTGAGTAACCACTCAACCATAACTACAATGCAGTTATGGTGGGTCAGCGTGTTGATGGAATTATTGCAAGTCCAAAGCCGATAGTAGCGGCCCCAAAAGCTCGCCCGATCGCCCGATCGCTAGATTACGACAAGTACCAAATTGGACCAACCAATCATCATTCAAATTTTGGCTCTAAGCTTTTATTTGTAATCGGCTTTTTAGCGCTAATAGGAGCCTTAACCGCGTTCGGCTGGGACTACTACACCCACTCGCAGCAAGCCGAGGCGATTATTCAGCCTCTACCTACCACCCAACCGGTAGCTACGGCCGAATCGTCACCAACGACCACTCCAGCCGCTCAGCCGGCACCAGCTCCCACCGAACCGCTCCAAACTCGCTTAGCCGCCCCGCTGGCTAACTTTGCCAACCAGGCAGGCGGCACCGGTGCGGTTGTAGTTATTGATCTTCAAACTGGGGAAACCGCTGGAGTTAATCAGGACCATATTTTTACCAGCGCTAGTATTTATAAGCTGTTTGTAGCTGAAGCAATTTACAAAAAGCTTCAAGCCGGGACCATTAAGGCAAAATCAACTGTCCCAGGAACGGGCAAAAGCTATAGCCAGTGCTTAAAGTTAATGATCACAATCTCCGATAACCTATGCGGCGAAAAGCTAGGCACGGTGGCGGGCTGGGACAAGCAAAACGCTCGACTGCACCAACTAGGTTACGCTAACACCTACTTGCGCGCTTACGGCACCCAGCAAACCAGCGCTCACGACACCGCCCTGCTGCTCCAACGCCTCTACCGCGGGGAGCTGGTTGGCGTTACATATTCGGCCGAGCTCATCAACAACCTTAAAAACCAAACCATTAACAATCGGTTTCCCACGGGCCTACCAGCCGGTACCGTAATCGCCCATAAAACCGGTGATCTTAGCGGCTACATACACGATGCCGGCATTGTTTATACTGCGCAAGGCCAGTATGTTATCGCCGGATTAAGCGGCCCCTGGAAGAATGGCGGTTCAGCCTCGACTGCTTTTAAGCAACTAAGCCAGGATGTTTACGCCGCTATGACCGCTCGTTAAGTAAGTCTGGGCGGTTACGCTTGGTTTTAATTAGCGCTTGCTGCTTGCGCCACTGCTCGATTTCGGCATGATGACCATTTTGCAACACCTCAGGTACCTTGTCGCCCCTAAACTCAACCGGTCTAGTGTACTGTGGATATTCAAGTAAGCCGTCGCTAAACGATTCCACGTGAGCGCTTTGTTCGCCCCCCAGAACGCCCGGGATTAAGCGTACCACCGTATCAACCAGCGTCATGGCAGGCAGCTCGCCTCCGGTCAATACGTAGTCGCCCACCGATAACTCAATATCGACATACTTAATAATTCTTTCATCAAACCCCTCATAATGTCCGGCTACTAAAATTAGACCTTTTTTAGCCGATAAATCCGCGGCCAGATTTTGCTTAAACTGCACCCCTTGAGGCGATAAAGCGATCACCGTTGCCTCGGGGTTATCTTTTTTGGCTGACTCTATGGCCGCCACCACGGGCTCGGGCTTTAGCAGCATGCCGTCACCGCCGCCGTAGGTGGTATCATCAACGGTGCGACGAGGGCCAAGCCCAAATTCGCGCAAATCGTGAAGATGAATATGTACCAACCCACGATCTTGAGCCTTCCACAGCATACTCATGTCGAACGGCCCCTTAAACATACCAGGGAAAAGCGTAATAATATCGATTCGCATTGGCTTACAGCTCGAGGTCGGCTAGCTCCTCCGCCTCACGCTTGGTTTGAGCGTGACGGGTCGCTATCTCGTCTTCTTCCGCCGGCGCTGGATCGGCATCGGTTGCCTCTTGGCTTTCAGCTGGTGCCTCATTTCGTTCACTTGGGCCACCCTCCGGGTCAACAATCTTGAGCGGCAACGGTGCTAGACCATCCTTAGCACCCACGCCGCGCAACAACGTACGGATACTTTTGGCGGTAGCTCCGGCCTTGCCAATAACCTTACCCATGTCGGCGGCGTCCAGATGGAGCTCCAAGTATTCACCCTTATCATCGCGTACGCGCTTCAGCTCAACAGCATCTGGATTTGATATTAGGGCTTTAACTACATAATTAACAAAGTCTTCGCGCAGATCTGCCATGAAGTGAGGTTTCCTTCTTGATACTGTACATCATACCGCACTTTGGCGATTTGATATAGCTTATGCCTTGTCGGAGTCTTCGGCTGGCTTATCTTCTTCGGTCGCGGTCTCAGCTTGAGGCTCTGGCGTATCCGATTTGGCTTCTTCGTTCGGTGCTTCAGCTTCTGCTTCTTCGGTCACTGGGGCATCTTCGGCTGGCGCCTCGGCAGCCGGCTTTTCCTCTGGCTCGCTCTTAGGCTTAGACTGTTTGGTTTTAAGTTTAACCCAGGAAGGCAGCTCAATCTTTTCCTGCATCAGCAGCCTAACAACTGAGTTTGAAGGCTGAGCTCCATGAGCTAAGCGACGTTCAATCGCTTCTTTGTCGAGCTTAACTTCTTTGGTGTGAGGGTTGTATGAGCCAAGTACCTCAATAAATTTGCCGGTAGCGGCGCGTGAAGATTCAGCCGCAACGACTCGGTAAACTGGGTATTTGGTGCGGCCACCACGGGCCAAGCGAATTACTAACATATGAGTGAGTTGTATCTCTTAACAATGAGGTCGATTTTACAGATATGCGCCAGGTTTGTCAACCTGTAGCCATAAAGACGATCAACGCCTCACTCAATACCAACCGAGTGAGGCGCATATAGGAGGCTAGGCCACCCGCTCGACCTTGGCTGCTTCAGGTGGGGTTCCGTAATGCGTGATGCTGGCACGCGGGAATCGAACCGGAGGCGGGCTGTCTGCAGGAGTCCACTCTCTGCTGAGCTCGTCCTGGATCGAACGAACCAAAGCAGCTCCTGCAACTGCCACCCCAAACAAGGGGCGAATCCAGCTTGTGGTTACGGCAAACACCGAACCACCTCCTTGGGTCACAGGATAGTGCCCGGCGCGGAAAGGGATAATGCCTTGGCGCGTCGCAACTTAGTAATACCACACATACGGTTATACTTACAACCGTTTTTTGTCTTTATTAAGGGATATCTCTACTTGTTGGCTTCGTAAGCTTTCAGCGCGTTGGCTGCCGCCTGCTGTTGAGCCGCCTGCTTGCTTGAGCCCTTTCCCTTGCCGCACAAGCGTTGGCCGACGTAAACGCCAACCTCAAACACCTTGTCGTGATCTGGCCCGGCCTCATCTAACACCTTATAGTGCGGCGTGTGCCCCTCACGCTCCTGGGCCAGTTCTTGAAAACGGCTTTTTGGATCAACCCAACTGCCCTCTTCTAGGATGCTTTGCAGCCGGCTAACAATATGGCTACTAATAAAGCGCTTGGCTTCGTCGTAACCGCGATCAAGGTAAATGGCACCAATTAATGCCTCCACGCAGTTGGCGTGAATTAGAGCGCGACTGCGAGCGTTGCCCTTAGCCTCACCGCGGCTGAGCTGCAGGTAGCGATCAAAGTCGAGCTTTGCGGCCACCTCGCTTAGCGACTCGGTCTTAACCAGGGCGCTGCGCCAGTTGGTTAAATCTCCTTCGGGGTTGGGGTAGTTCTTATACAGATAATCGGTTACGACTAGCTCCAAGACCGCATCACCCAAGAACTCCAGGCGCTCATTGTGCTCCAGACCCAAATTAGGATGCTCATTGAGGTAAGAACGATGAATGAAGGCCCGTTCGAGTAAACTGCGATCGGCAAACTCTAGCTCGAGCTCCTGCTCCAGCGCGTCTAAATTCGCCTCCACCTTTACATTACTCATGCCAACCCCAGCTTTTCTAAGCCCATATTAAACAGCCTTTCGGTGTCTTTATACTCAATCAGCTTCAGCGCCTCGGCCCGGTCAAACCACTTAGCGTCAACAATACCCTCGCTATCTTCAGGTATCAATGTGTCGGTATCACCAAGCGCTTCAATCAAGAACACATGAGTGGTCATATAAATCAGTTTGCCCTCTTTGCGGTAAAAAAAGTGAATCTTATCCAGCTTATCCTTAATTGAAAGCTTGGTTAAGCCGGTCTCTTCGCCGATCTCACGCACGGCGGTCTGTTCCAGACTCTCGCCCTCCTCTACGTGGCCTTTTGGTATGGTCCAGCGCCCCAGCCGATCCTGGATCATCAAAATATCAATATCACTAGCGCCGACCCGGCGGAACACCATTCCGCCCGCCGTAAACTCACGTACCGCCTTGGTGCGAGCGGGACGCTTTGATTTAGTCTGCTTTCTTTTCTTCTTCTGGTTCGTAGACATCGCTTCCACGGTAAATGGTACCAAGTACGCCGTTTACAAATTTACTAGAGTTCTCGCCACCAAAGGCCTTGGCTAGTTCGACCGCCTCATTAATAGCCACCTTTGGGGGAACCTCGCGCTTAAACAAAAGCTCATACACGCCAATGCGCAAAATGATCTTATCGATCTTGGCAATTTGATCAACCGGCCACTCTGGTGCAGCCGGGCCAATCATGTCGTCAATTTCTTGCTGGTGAGCCTGAACGCCCTCAACGATGTCGTAAACAAAGTTTTTGTCATCAATCGCGTTGGCAAACTCGCCAAAGTTACGATCAATGATGGCGGCTTTATCGACATCGGCACCGGCATTCTCGCGAAAATCGTATTCATACAATGTTTGCATGGCAACGATTCGACCGAGATGTCGGTTAGAGGCCATGCTTTAGCGCTCCCGCCTCACTAATTTAGTTAGGCCCAAGCTGATTGCCTTGTGCAGGCGGCGAGGAGCCAGGCTGCCATCGCTGGCAAGCTGTAGCGCTGGCGCTTTAAGCGCATCGTGGCTACGGCGTTGATTGCGGCGAGTTTTACTCGTACGTTTTTTAGGAACGGCCATTGGAGTCCTTTGTTTCCTTTAATTGTAAGCTCTCACAGTCGTCTTTGCAAAGCTGTTGGATCGGTAGCTGTAGAATCAGCTCTTGCCGAACCGGCTCGTCCAGATCAATAGTACCTTTACTATCAATTGGGAAGCTATCTTCGTCGGGGTTACGAGCGAACTCGGCCCGGATCGGCAGCTCAAGCGAGTGAGTGAAAGTGCGCAAACAGCGACCGCATTCCAGCTCGACAGCGGTCTGCAAATCACCGATGGCTAGCACACCGTCGCGAGTCCCCATTATCCGTAGGCTACCGGCGAGCGGCTGCGCTAACTTTACATCAGCAAGCTCCGGACTCTCATTATCGACCTTAAAGTCGGTAATTGAGCCTTCCCCTTGCCTTAAGATGTCGTTAACGTCTATGTGCATGCGCTCTTGGGCAGTATAATACGACGATTTAGCAAAAATCGCAAGGGGTTGGGCGGCTTAAGAATCTGTTAATGCCGGGCTGATATGGTCTATATGTCTGGTTGGAGCAAAGTAGGGGGCTACGGCTGGTGTCGCGGTAAGGCCTACGAAACCATGTCGCCGGGTTCGATCCCCGGTAGCTCCACCAGACGCATAAAAGCACGGTCGAAACCGCGCTTTTATGCCTACGAAACTGTTTGTATTTTAAAACAAAGCTTTCTACTTTACAACTAGGTTAAGGATCTTACCCGGGACATAGATTGTCTTCACAATCTCTTTGCCTTCCAGCTGGGCTTTGACTGAGTCACTCTTCTCGGCCAGCTCCTTCACCTGATTTTCACCGGCATCAGCGCCAACCTCAAGCTTAGCGCGAACCTTACCGTTCACCTGAACCACCACCGTGACCAGTTCGTCCTGCACGAGCTTTTCATCAAAGGCCGGCCAGCTGGCCACATGCACACTAGTCTCACCGCCCAGCTGCTGCCACAGCTCCTCGGTAATGTGGGGTGCAAATGGGGCTAAAATCTGTACCAGCAACTTCAAGTTTTGCTGCCAAGCCTCGCTCCCAAGCGGCAGTTCGGTCTTGAGCTTATACATCTCATTAACCGTTTCCATCATTGCGGCGATGGCGGTGTTAAAACCAAACTGCTCCAAGTCGAAGGTGACTTTCTTAATGGCCTTGTGAACCGTAACCGCAAGCGCGGTCTCAAGCTTACTATCACCACTCTCTCCCTCATTGCGGGCCTCGAGATGCTCTTGTGTCAGCGCCCACACCCGATTCAAAAAGCGCTTAGTGCCATCAATACCAGTCGGATTCCAGTCGACCCCCTGATCATACGGGCCAATAAATAGTTCATATAGACGTAGGGCGTCTGCGCCATAACCCTGGTCAATTAAATCATCAGGGGTTACGGCGTTACCGTAGCGTTTACCCATTTTGCGGCCATCGCTACCGCCGATCATACCCTGATTACGTAAGCGTTTAAACGGTTCCTCAAAATTAATCAGCCCGGCATCATGCAGAACTTTGGTCCAGAATCGCGCGAACAAAAGGTGAGCCACCGCGTGCTCTACACCACCGACATAGGTGTCTACAGGATGCCAATGATTGGCCTTTACACCATCAAATGGTGCATTGTCATTATTTGGATCCGTAAAGCGCAAAAAGTACCAGCTTGAATCAACAAATGTATCCATAGTATCGGTCTCGCGCTCAGCTGGGCCGCCACACTGTGGACATTCGGTATGTAGCCACTCCTTAACTCGCGCCAGCGGAGAACGACCATCATCGCTTGGATGATAAGACTCAAGCTCGGGCAGTTCAACGGGGAGCTGGTCTTTTGGCACCGGAACGATACCGCACTTTGGACAGTGAATAATTGGAATCGGTGCGCCCCAGTAACGCTGACGACTAATCAGCCAATCTCGCATCTTATAGTTAACTCGCTCAGTACCAACCTCGGCCGTGATTTTCTTACGCGCTTCGCTTGAGCTCAGGCCGTCATAGGTGCCTGAGCTCGTCATGATACCTTCGCCACTGTAAATCGTGCCAAACATTAGCCGTTCAAATACTCTTTGATGTAGCTCATCCGTTACAAGGTTACTAAACTGCTTCGGGGTTAGCCACTCTGCAACCATTCGACCTTGCTCGCTTGCTTCAAGCTGCAAAGGTTGTTTGTCGTGACTCTTAAGCTTAAATTTCAGACCAGTCGCAATGATTTCACGCGGAATATTTTTAGCAGATGCAAAGTAGCTGTGATGTACATTCTCCATCTGTTCAATAAACTCAACATCGGTATAACCTGTCTCCTCGGCTATTTCGCGGCGAGCAGCCTCAATTAGATCCTCGCCTTCCTCCACCCCACCTCCAACTAGAAGGTAGTTTTCTCCGTGCTGAGTATTCCATTTGATAGATAGCACATCGCCAGTCTCAGGATCCTCAACAAGCGCTACAATACTGCGACGAAACACCGGATCTTTTTGCGGAGTACCAGTAATTGGCTCAATCACAGTCTTAATTGGCAGCTCAAAGGCCTGCGCAAACTCATTGTCACGCTGATCGTGAGCCGGTACCGCCATGATCGCACCGGTGCCATACCCACCCAGCACGTAATCGGCCACCCATACCGGTATTTCTTCCTTAGTAAGAGGATTGACTGCGATAATTCCAGTATTTACTCCGGTCTTCTTACGGTCGGTCTCTTGCCTCTCAATTTCCGATTTACTTACTGCGCCCGTAATATATTCTTGAGCCTCCGCTGACGCCTTCCATCCCTTTTCGACCCAGGTCTGAGCCAACTCGGGTGAAATCACTAGGAAGGTAGCACCCGCCAAGGTGTCGGCGCGAGTAGTAAAGGCGACGAGCTCATCCTGAGGTCCATTTTTCAACTTGAACTCAACTTCAGCGCCAACACTTCGCCCAATCCAGTTGCGCTGCATTGCCTTTACGTTGTCGGCCCAATCAATCTTCTCAAGGTCTTCCAGTAAGCGATCAGCATAATCGGTAATCTTAAAGAGCCACTGCGACAGGTTGCGCTTCTCAACTTCATGCCCACACCGCTCGCAAACATTCTTACCATCTTTTTTAATGACTTGTTCATTTGCAAGCACGGTCTTGTCGTGTGGGCACCAGTTAACTGCCGACTCGGCTTTATAGGCAAGTTTGCGCTCGTAGAATAATAGGAACAGCCACTGTGTCCAGCGATAGTAATCTGGCTCTGACGAGTTGATCTCGCGACTCCAGTCATACGACAGGCCAACTTGATTTAGCTGACGCTTAAACACGGCAATGTTTTGCTCGGTTGATTTACGCGCTGGCAAGCCCGTCTTAATCGCTTGATTCTCGGCCGGCAAACCAAAGGCATCCCACCCCATCGGGTGAAGCACATTGTGGCCAGTCATGCGCTTATATCGAGCAAACGCATCCGATATAACATAGTTGCGGACGTGGCCAACATGCATGGTTACGCCAGATGGATAGGGAAAGAATTCCAGTTGGTACCATTTTGGGCGAGGATCATCATCGCTGGTTTGATACAGCTTGGTCTCTTCCCAAATCTTTTGCCACTTGGGTTCAATTTCCTTTGGACTATAACGTTTCATTACGGCTTATTGTAGCAGAAAATCAGATGGGATGAGATATCTATGAGGCGTTTGGATTACGTGCTACATGGAATACCGTATTGTTGGTATTTGGAAACTCATGTAGGTAATGTAGTTTGTTTTTAGCCATCAGGTCATTAAGGACCTCATGCAAAATCTCATGAATTCGTGGCTGATACTCAGAATAGTCGATTAGTTCTGGCTCCGGAAGACCGGCATCCATCTGTTCAAAGGCTTTATGAAACTCCCCACCTACCTTTTTCTGACGAGGGTTAACCGGCTTGTCTCCCACGTAATAACCGCAGCCATCAATATCAAAAGCCTCACCACGCAAGTGCGGTCCATCCGATAGCGCCATCTTCCCGGATGCCACAATTTGATCTTGATACTCCTGCGATCGAGTTAGGCTAGTAACCGCCAGCCGAACATTTTTATCAAAACCTTCTGCCAGCATTCGCTTGCGCCATTCGGCAGTAATCTGGCCTAAAAGAGCTGCTGAAGCCTTAGTTAGGTATGGCGGATACTCATCGTGTAGTTTAGGATTGCGCAAACGCATTATAGGTAAGTAGTCTGGGGTTTCAACTACTTTTACTAACACGCCCTTATTGGCAGCATCTATTATGTCTGAGTTCGTAGGAAAGCTCGGTACTTTTTCATACCAATCACGCTCAATCTTGTGCTCTCGACTGATCCGCTCAAGGTATTTTTTATCAACTGCAATATTTGACTGTAGTAGTCGAGACGGGATGCCGCGCGAAAGGATTTTTACCGGCGCTAAAAGTAGTTTTTGGAGGCGTTCCATATATTCCTATTGGACCTTAAACTGTTCTTGCTTTTTACGTTCCCACGATTCGCTCTGACGCACAAGCCTTTTGCGATCTTTAGGGTCGGCCAAAATTAGCGCCACCGCCTCTTCGGCAAACACACCGTTTTGAGAGCCCTTAGCCAAAACCAAATCACCTTGATTCAGCTCGCTCTTTAAAAACTCACCGGCTTTGTACGGGGACATAAAGTTCTTAATTTTGGCATCATCAATGCCCGCCTCAACCGCGCCGGCAGTAATGTAATCACCGGCTAGCTTGCCAATTGTGACCAGCAAATCGACCTTAGCGGCCACGCGGCCTAACTCACGGTGGGCCTCAGTCGCGGCGTCACCAAGCTCGTTCATGGTGCCGAGCACCGCGATACGACGACCCTCGGTTGGCAGGCGTAGCAGCTCGGCCACCGCCGCCGTGGCTGCTCGAGGGCTAGAATTATAGGTGTCATCAATAATGGTTGAGCCATTCACCCCATTAAACACCTGCATGCGACCCGAAACCGACTCAAAGGTCTGAATGCCAGCCTTGATCTCATTGCCATTCAAGCCCAGCTCTTCACCCACCGCTGCGGCGGCGGCTAGAGCACTCAAGCTATGCTCGGCAACAAAATTGGTTTTAACCGCTACCTCGTCATCAGCTAGCTGCAGGCGACCATTTAGTGTCAGGTTCTTCAACCGCGTAATGCCTTCAAAGTGAGCATTGCCGTCGCGCACGCCATAGGTGCTTACCTCGCGGCCTAACTTCTTTGACTCCTCCATCACCCGCGGATCTTCGGCATTAAGCAGCACCACTCGACTGCCACGTGCTAAGGCCATTTTTTCGTGCGCGATTGCGTCTACACTCCCAAACTGCTCTAGGTGAGCCGGCGCAATTGCTGTGACAATACCAATATCTGGCTCAATGTAGCGCATAAACTTTTGAATGTCGTTTGGCTGATCAGCGCCCATCTCCAGCACCAGTACATCATATGGATATGGCTGTTTGAGCTTTTGATCAATTAAGTTGAGTATCTTAAACCACGCCATTGGGTTTTTGAGCGAAGCGGGAACCTCTAGCTCAAAAATTGACAGCGGCATCCCCAGCTCAGAGTTATAATTTCCCTGATGAGCTAACACTCGATACTTTTGCGACAACACCGATGCGATCGCAAGCTTAGTGCTAGTCTTACCGACACTGCCAGTAACGGCTACGATTTTGAGTTTATTTTTACGAATTAGCTGCTGGACTCGCTGTTCAAGTTGACTAGCGACCAGCCGCCGCAAAAAGGTTTGCATGTGGTTATTATACAAGAATAATTTCTGGTGGAGCTACAGGGATTCGAACCCTGGACCTCTTGCATGCCATGCAAGCGCTCTAGCCAGCTGAGCTATAGCCCCGCGTCCACAAGTGCCAAATTTACCAGATCTACAGGTTTAATGCAACCGCTGAACAGCATAACCAACCGCTGCAGTTAGTGCCGCCAAGACCGTCAAACCAATTAAGTTTGCTATAAAAAAGCCAAACCCAAATCTAAAACCATCCATATGGGACAATCCGCGCGCTTTTGGTTCTTCATCTAGAAAGTTTTTTGCCATGGCCACATTGTAGCATAAGCGTTTAGGTTTTAGCCTGGCTCTGACCGCTTAGTACTTTTAGCAAAAGATCCTCAATTTTATCGAAACGGGCTTCTAGCTTGTCAAAGCGAGCTTCTAGTTTATCGAACCGGGCTTCTAGCTGGTTGAAGCGCTGTTCAAGTTTATTAAAGCGTGCCTCAAGCTTATCAAAGCGCTCTTCCAGCCGATCAAATCGAAACTCCAGTTTGCCAAAACGGGCCTCGAATTTGTCTAATCGAGCTTCAATCTTCCCGGTTCGCAAATTAATTTTTTGATCTATTTTTGCTTCAAAGCCTTCAAATCGACGATCCAGCTCTTGCATAAAAAGTATAGTAAACTCTTCAAATTTATTATCCACACTTTTCATAATTCGGTGCTCCATGGCTGACATTTTGCCGATAATGTTACCCTCGAGCTGCTCCATGGAAATATCAATTCGTTGGTCAAGACGATCCACTTCCCTCTGAAGTCTACAAATATCTTCTTTGCTCGCAAACTCTTTTAGACTGCTACTCATATCCCCTCTTTCTTTTGAGTTAGTTTTAAAAACAGCCTAACAAACGATTATTAAATTTTGATTAAATCCCGGTTTCCCAGGTATAAAAACGTTCCAGGGGCGGTCATATGACCGCCCCATCAGGTAGCTAGAAGTCTTCGGGCTTGACGTGACCCTCCCGCAGCGCCAGAGTGAACCGTCGCGCCCACATAGCAAAGCAGTTGTAGTCGTCGAGAGCAACTTGATTGCGCTGCTCGCGGTTGATGGCGATCAGTCGGCTGTCCTGTTCTATGGTCAGCCGTACTTCGCCACTCCAGCCGCAGTTGTTGCAGACCAGTTCGAGAATGACCCGACTCGACTCATCGTCCCAGTCAAGCGTGTCGAAGATCTCGACGTAGTCCATGTCGCACCTGACACACCTTTCAGGGTGATCATGCGACCCGCTAACTGGAGCGATTGAGGTCCGGGTGACCTCACGGATGTGCCCGCGCCCACAGGGCTTCCAGGTGATCACCCCCTTTCTCACCTCAGCCTCGCAGGCCATCCCCCTGCTGACCCACTCCGGCAGATCCGGCATGCACTGCATTGAGCCAGGCGGCCCCTCGTAGTTGTTAAGCTTCTGCACCATGACCACACCCCTTTCGTACGACGATGGTGGTTATGGTTGCTACCTAGGCTAACAATACAACTCTACTAGCCTTTTTTCAAGATTTTTTAGAGGTTTGAACATATAATTCATGGTAGCTTGAGGTCCCCAGAAACTTGTTCCGGGGACCCTTTATGCTTGAGCCGAGGCACCCCAATCCGCTGGATACTCTACGCCGTCCAACCACAGGATAGCGCACTCGGCAATCTCTTGGGCCTTCTCCATCGACTCTTCGACCCAATCCCACCAAGTACGCTTGTCGTCGGTCTTTAGCTCTCGAGCCAAATCGCACTCAATCATCTCGCGGCGCTTTCGCGCCGTTGGCGCACTTACGCCAATCAGATCGGCAATCTCCCTGTCTGAAAGAGTGGTCATGTAGTACAGCAGGTACGCTGCTATTCCAGACTGGCCAAGCTGATGGGTGGCTCCCCAGTGCTCAGGCTTACGCCAGTCAAAATCCACAATGTGCCTGCTTCTGTCGACAATCACTGGGTACATTGGAAAGTCACGCAGATCTGAAGCCGCCATCAAAATAGCGTCCTCAATTGGTGGCGGAACTGGCGGACCAGCATCCTGCTTCTTTTTTGACTTCTGGCGGAACCGTTCACGACGGAGCTGCTCCCGCATCCACCCAGGCATACCTTCGCCCTGGAAATCACTTGCATCACGCTCCGGCTTACGTCGCGCCTCATGAGTAGCCATTATCTCTCAATTCTGTCGGGTACACACCTGTGCAGTATTATTACCACATTTCGACTGAAGCAAAAACTCAAAAGAGTTTGATTAAATAATTCCTGGTGGAGATAGGCGGATTCAAACCGCCGGCCTCTGCAATGCGAATGCAGCGCTCTATCAGCTGAGCTATATCCCCATAACGGAGGTATTATACCAAAACCGAGCAGCTACTCCCAGGTTAGCTGGTAATCGGCAATGTGTATCACCATGCCTTCAGTCAGGCCCTGTTTAAGTAGCTCCTTAACCACGCCTTGGCGTCGTAAAATATCCTTAATTCGATCAACGCCAATATCGCTATCCCAGTTGGTCCGGCGGGCAAATCGTTCAATCTTTTCGCCATGGACTATAAAGCCATTATCGGCTTTTTCAACACTCCATAAATCGGGCTGGCTAGCTTCATCGATAATTACCTTGGGCTTTTCGGCCACCTCCTGATCACGACGCTGACGATCGGCTTCAACTAGCTTAAGAACAGCATCCAGCAGCTCGTTTAAGCCGGTATGGGTGGTTGAAGATATCTGGAAAACTTGCTTTACGCCGGCCTTCTTTAAGGCTGTCTCTGCTTGCTTTACCTGCTTTGCATCGGCAACGGTGTCAATCTTTGATAGCGCCACTAACTGCGGCTTACCACTCAAATCAACCTGGTATTGCCCTAGTTCCTCCTGGATGAGCTTATAATCTTGAGCCACATTCTGGCTAGCGACATCAATTAAATGCACCAATACGGCGGTGCGCTCGATATGGCGCAAAAACTCATCACCCAGCCCCTTGCCCTGATGAGCCCCTTCAATCAAGCCGGGAATGTCGGCTATGGTAAATGAGCTATCGCGCCAGCTGGCTACTCCTAAGTTAGGAGTGATCGTGGTAAAGGCGTAGTTGCCAATTTCTGGACGGGCGCCGGTAGTAACCGATAGCAAGGTCGACTTGCCAGCATTAGGCAGACCGATCAAGCCGACATCGGCTACCGACTTTAACTCAAGCCGAGCTTCAAAGCTATGACCTGGCTCCCCCTTTTCGGCAATGCGCGGAGCCTGACGCACCGAGGACACAAAGTGGGCGTTACCGTAGCCGCCCTTGCCCCCTTTAGCAATCACAACTCGTGGCTGCTCCGCGGTTAGGTCGGCTATCAGCTGCTCGCCATCGTAAACTTGGGTTCCCTCTGGCACCGGTACCACCATATCTTCGCCACCCTTACCGCGCTTGCGGTTGTCGCCGCCAACCTGTCCGGCCTCAGCTTCAATCCGCTGCTTGCGCCGAAAAGCCGACAGGGTGCTGACGTTGTGGCTTACTTCAAAGATAACGCTGCCGCCATCGCCACCATCGCCGCCATCCGGACCACCCATGGCCCGGTATTTTTCGCGACGAAAGCTCAGGCGGCCATCGCCACCCTTGCCAGCCTGGATTATGATTTTAGCGGTATCTGCGAACATAGTATTCCTTATTATAGCGAAAAACCGCCTGGTAGGCGGCCTTTCGTGTTTATCAGTTTTTGTTTAACAAAATTAGTAGATGTAACGGAAGGTAGAGGCGGGTACGGTTCGGCTTGAAACGCGGTTCCAGCCGTTATAGTTCATCTCACTCACCGTTACCATGTTTCCACTGACGCTCTCTACGTACGCCACGTGACCGTAGTAGCCTGCGCCGGTCCAAGCGATTGCTCCCGGTCGAGGTGCGCTACCGACGCCAATACCAGAGGCCTGAGCGTTAGCATACCATGACCGAGCGTTACCCCAACCACCTGGCACTGCTCGCTTGCTAGCAACGTACCAAGTACAGTAACCGTACGAGTAGGTGTTGTTGCGGCTACCTGGGGCCAAGCTCACCTTAGCTGGAGCGCTTGATTCAGCTGGCGCCGGTGTAGCTGCCGGTGTGTTTGCGGCAGCGCGGGCTACTGGAGCAGCTTCGGGGAACACCCCATCGGGTACCACAATGACCTGGCCTGGCTTCAAGCCATCCACCTCAGCGTTGTTAAAGGCAATGATCTGCTCTGCGTTTGAGCTGTAGTGATCGGCCAAACTCTGGGCGGTTTCACCATCCTTAACCTGGTGCTGTAATCCCGAAATCGGCAGGATGACCAGGTTCTGGCCTGGCTTCAGCTCGGCCGTAGGCGCCATGTTACCGTTGGCCCAGCGAATAGTATCGGTGGTGATGTTAAAGTTAGCCGCCACACTGGCCAGGGTATCACCCTGCTGAACGGTGTAGCTGGTTACGCCACGAGCCGATGAACCACTGGTGTCAACCACCTGGCGCTGTGCCAAAGTAGCATCTCCGGAGGTTGGCAAGCCAACCTGAGAGTTCAGAGTCTTAGCGTTACTTGAAATGTCAGATTCAACCAGTAAGTCGGTCTGCGAAGCAACCGCAGCGGCCACTTCCATTTCGGCGGCCTTATCGATGGTTGAACCAAACCCAACTTGGTTTGCAAGTGGGTTAAGACGGGCGGAGTGAGTTGTTGAGCCGGCTAGAACCACTGCGCCAACCAAAGCCACGGCGGCTAAATGGGTGGCAAAACGCGGAAAAGCGCTGTGAGTGGCTACAATACCAGCCTTTTGAACTACCTGACCGACTGGGGTTAGCCCCTGTGCCGGTACCGGTATGGTTTGAGTATTTTGTTGAGTTGTGTTTGGAAGTTTTAGTTTGGAAGCGTCTTGGATGTTGGATAGCCCAATGCCTATAGCAGGCAGCGAGCCACTAACTTCTCTACTAATGACTTTTCTCCACCCCACACTCTGCTTTAGCAGAGCTTAACGTGGGCTCTGTCGTACCATGTCTTTCCCCTTTGCTTTCGCTTTGGGCAGAATCACCTCGACCTTAGTGGTGATCCGTACGACACTTCTGACAGGCAATTGACAACCGCAAACGAACCAATCTGATGCCCTTTCGAGGCCGATCGGCAAATACGCTTACGCTTATCAATGTACATTCCGAATACTATCAGCCCACTCCAGTAGTGTCAATACGGCTTTTTTGGCTTTATTAAGGCATAAACTGCTATTTTTTACTATAATTCTGCCAAAAAGTGACTTTTTTGACAAAATATGTCTTAATTATAAAAGCTTATGGTTAAAACCAGGGTGAGATAGCGGACTTTCTGCCATCTCACCCATTTTTCTATAACCCTCACGTCAACACCAACTCACGCTGATGTACATCTGCCTTGAGGGCACCGGGGTCTGCACAGCACTCGGCGTGATGACAGCACTCATTACGCGGGTCTAGGCACTCCTCCTGGGTCTCACAGGCGCAAGCTGGGCAGATACACAGCTTATCTCCGCCCCTAGAACCTGCCTCAATCTGCTTATCGAAAGCAATCACCTCCAGGTGACTCTGGGTTGTATTTTGGTTACGCACAAGAATAAGGCCAGGCTACGCCCCCATACATAACCGGAATAGATTATGCTCTTACTTTAAGTAGCGGTCAATATTCTTTTGATGCTCTTCGTAAGTGACAGCAAAATGAGTAACGCCCTCCTTATCGGATATAAAGTAGAGGTAATTATTTGGAGTTGGGTTGGCTACCGCTCTCATTGAACTCAATCCTGGATTGCCAATTGGCCCAGGTGGAAGACCTTTATTTAGATAGGTGTTATAGGGAGAATTAATCTTAAGGTCAATTGGGCTCGTCGGTTTACCGACCAGCTCGGTAGCATAGATAGCGGTTGGGTCGGCCTGCAGCATCATGCCACGACTCAACCGATTTAAGTAGAGCTGCGCCACCATCGCTCTATCCTGATCGGTCTTAACCTCACGCTCAACGATTGAAGCCAGCGTTAGCGCCTGATGCACCGAAAGCCCTTGAATCTCCCATTTTTTAGGATAGTCGGTGTTGGCTAGCTGTTGCTCAAAGTTATCTAGAACCTGTTGCACAATCGATTGAGCATTATACGGCTTCTGAAGGGTATAGGTGTCCGGGAACAAATATCCTTCAAGCGAGCTCCCGGACGGGCGCTGATTGGCCGTAGGCGCGTTGTACGTGGCTAGTAACGCCTGTTCAACCTCAGCCGAATCAACGCCGAGCTGCTTTAAGCGCTCCTTGAGTGTAAAAATGGTTGAGCCTTCGGTAATCAATAGTTGATTGGAAGCAATTTTGCCATCAGCAATCATGGTAATAATTTCTGGAGTACTGCGGGCCGATTGGATCTCATAGTTACCAGCTTGAAGCATTCGCCGCTTACCGGTCAAGGTAGCGTACACGCTAAAAGCGAGTTGGCTTCGAATTAAATGCTTTCGCTCTAGTTCCGCCGCTAGTGCCTCGGTCGACTCACCGCTACCGTAATCGATTAGAACCGACTGACTGGACGAGACGTTGGCCGGCTGAAGCGCCCACCAGTACCACGCCAATACGGTAAAAGCCAACCCTAACACCACACCAACTACCACTACCAACACCACAAGCCAGCGCCGCTTTGGCGCCGGCGGCTGATCGGCCTCAAATACGGGTGATACTGGATTAGTGTTCTGCAAGGTAATCTTCCAAAATAATTACCGCGGCCTCGGCGTCAAGCCAGCGCTTGAGCTCATCGCCAACCAAACCCTCTCGGCCCAAACGCTCACGCGCAATATTACTGGTATCGGCCTCATCCTGAAGAATAATCTTGATATCGGGGTACTGTTGCTGCAAATGCTGGCTGAAGGCTCTGGCCTTGCCGGTCTGAGCGGTATCGTCGCCGTCCAGATTACGCGGCAAACCAACCACAATCTCCCCTACCTCCTGACGTTCAATTACCTCGCCCAAATCGGCAATTAAGTTTGGGGTGTTGGCAACAACCTTAAGTCGATGCGGCCGGGCACTTTCACCCCCAGCAATCGCTAAGCCAACTCGCTTTTCCCCATAATCAATTGCTAAAACCACCATCGGCTATTGGTTTGAGACCTTAACTTCAACCTTGATGTGACTGGTCATCAGCGGTAAGCTGGTCGCCCAAGTTGGCGTCACCTTAATTTCCGCCTTCTCTACGTCTTGCAAACGCTGTGCAATCTCGGTAGCCTCGCCTATCTTCTTACCCTTGATGTCCTTGACGAGAGCATCTTTATCAATCTTGGTACCGGCAAAAGCGGTGGCGTTAGCACGGAACTTCTGCGCCCCGCTACCGGTCGCTGCACCCATCGTCTTTAACTGTAAGTTGCCGCTGCCATCATCGTATATCTCTTTATCCTGACCAATCTGCTCCTGTTCCTTGCTTTTAGCCAGCTCCGATAGCTCCGACTGCTTAACCGCCAGCTGGGTGTACTCAACGCTAATCGCAACGGTCCCACTGCTCGCCTCAGAGCCGGCAGCCGGGCTGGGGTTAGATTTAGTTACCTTTTGCTGCAAGGATGGCTCGAGTACAACCTGACTCTTGCCGGCCTTATCCTTAAGATCCTTCTGGGCCTCCGCTTTATCGGCCTCTACCGCGGCCTGCTGAGCTCGGTCAATATCTGCTTGCGTAATTACCTTGGCGGTCTTAGACGAACCACCTTGCATCTGTTGACCCTGACCGTAAATACCCGACTGCTGCGCTGCCGACAGCCCCGGAATCGAATACCGGGTTGGACCAACGTTGTATTGGTCGCCATTTTGATCGGCCTGCACCGAAACCGTGGTTTTGCCGGCCACAATCTTGCCGCCGCTAACCGACCCACCTGGGACGGTGGCATCAGCGGTCGAACGGAACACCTTACCATCCGAAGTCACAAAACGGGTGCCAGCCACCAGGGCCTGATCATTGGAGTCATACTCGTTGTAAACCGTTATGGTGCCGCTGGCTTTGGTGCCCAGATCTTTGGTGCCGGTGGCCTGAACGCTAGCGTTTAAGGTTTTATTGAGCGACAGTTCGGTAGCAGCCAAGGTCGCCGAACCAATATCCGACTGGCGGGCCGATGGATCGGCCGTAAAATCAAAACTAGAGTTAACTTGTGCGCCCTTAGCAAACAGGGTCACAGTAGCACGGGTAAAGTAAAAGTTAAGACCAACGATTAGCAGCAATATAGCTACCGCCGCTCCGGCCCATAGCGCTCGTTTTTGCATCTTGCCGATGCTTGGAACCGCCGACTTTTTGCCCGGCTTTTTATCTTTAGGTTGCGCCG